>NZ_JAQREO010000007.1:0-193625 GCF_028599385.1 Pseudoalteromonas sp. CST2 | reverse complement strand
ACAAGGCACCGCAGCTGCATCTCATTTATGGTTAATTTAATGGCTGGATTAATTGCCTATACTTTTCAGACTAAAAAGCCGAGTATAAAAGTGACTCGACTTTAATTCTTATGCAGATCTGAGGTTAAATAGCTAAACCGTTGGGTTTCTCTGGGCTCAACTCAACCTTAATTCAAAGCAATATACGTATACAAAACAAACGACTGAATTAGCCAACACACCCAAGATATAATAAGGTAGTAAAGCATACTTGAAAGTTAGCAATTAATATTAAGGATTAATATGACAAAAACTGCTTTACGCTCAACTATTTTGCTACCGGTATTTTTGCCCGCGGTATTTATTATTCTGCTTTTGGTCATTGGTACAAGTAGCAACCCTGAACTGGCAGGGCAAGCATTCAGTGTCGCCCTCAAGTGGATAACAGAAACCTTTGGCTGGTTTTATATGTTATCAGTTGCCATCTTCTTAGTTTTCATCGTTTGTGTTGCCGCCTCCAGCTGGGGAAATATCAAACTGGGTCCTGATCATGCGCAACCCCAATACAGCTTTGGTGAATGGTTTGCCATGCTATTTTCGGCCGGTTACGGAGTCGCATTACTTTATTTTGGTGTAGCAGAACCCGTGCTCCATTATGCATCTCCGCCGGCAGGCGCCGCAGAAACCGTTAATGCCGCTAAGCAGGCTATGCAAATTGCATTTTTTCATTGGGGTTTTCATATATGGGCAATTTATGGGATTGTTGGTTTAGTGCTTGCTTACTTTGCATTTCGCCACGGTCTTCCGCTGTCTATTCGCTCAGCCTTGTATCCACTTATTGGTGATAAAATATATGGCCCTATTGGGCACACTGTTGATGTGTTTGCCATATTAGGCACGCTATTTGGTATTGCCACAACGTTAGGGCTTTCGGTTACTCAAATTAATGCCGGGCTGCACTACTTATGGCCAAGCATCCCTATTAATACCACGGTACAAATTACCGCTATTGTTATTATTACCGCAGCGGCAACGTTTTCTGTGGTGGCAGGTATGGATAAAGGTGTGAAGCGTTTATCTATAATAAACATGACACTCGCCGTATCATTAATGGCCTTTGTGTTTTTTATTGGCCCGACTATTCATATTCTTGAATCGTTTTTACAAAATACCGGCAGCTACCTCAGCGGTATTGTTGAGCGTACTTTTAATTTACAAGCCTATAGCCGTAGTGATTGGATTGGTAACTGGACTCTATTTATATTTGGCTGGACTATAGCGTGGGCACCCTTTGTTGGTATGTTTATCGCTAAAATTAGCCGCGGCAGAACCATTAGGCAATTTGTTGTTGGCGTGATGCTAGTTCCGACTATTTTTACCTTTTTATGGTTTTCTGTATTTGGTGATACCGCGCTAAATTTAATAATGAATGAAGGGTTTAATACTTTAATAACCGATGTTCAAGCAAACCATGCCGTTGCGCTATTTCAATTATTTGAAGTGCTACCGTTATCGTTTATTATTTCGCTACTGACAGTTATTTTAATCATTACCTTTTTTGTAACCTCATCTGACTCGGGCTCGTTAGTTATTGACTCCCTCGCCTCTGGCGGGAGTATTGATACGCCGGCATGGCAACGGGTGTTTTGGGCTGTGCTTGAGGGCGCTGTGGCTGCTGTTTTACTAGTAGCAGGTGGGCTAAGTGCACTGCAAACCATGACAATAGCCAGTGCCCTACCCTTTGCTATTATTATGCTTATTGCAACCGCGGGACTTTGGCGCGCACTTACCATTGAAGGCCATCGCGATACGAGCTTACAAGCACATGCGCTCAATAGCCGTAATGTTAACCTATCTCATTGGAAGCGCCGGTTAGCCGCTATGGTTAATTATCCGAATAAGGAAAAAGTGCATACCTTCATTAGTAGTGTGGTGGTAAAAGCAATGCAAGCTGTTCAAGCAGAATTAAAAGCGCGCCAGTGGCATGCCGAGGTAGATTTTGATACTGACTTAGGCCGCGCCCATTTAACCGTACTACGCCATGAACATGTTGATTTTGTGTATGACATTCGTCTTACTGAGCACCCAATGCCAAGCTTTGCCTACACTGAGCTAAAACCGGATGTTGATAACTCCGAGATGTATTACAAGGCAGATGTTTTCTTGCGCCGCGGTGGGTTATCTTACGATGTATATGGCTACAGTGAAGATGATATTGTGAAGGACATTCTTGATCAATTTGAGAATTACTTGCACTTTTTAGGTAACAGCCCAGGGGAACTTCCGTGGGATATGGCCGAACACGATGACATGTTAAATAGCGACAAACCTTAAATAAAGGTATTAATTAACAGCGCAATTTTGATGCAATAAAAAAGGCACTTAAAAGTGCCTTTTTAGTTTGCTCAATTAATTTTTTAATTACAGCGCGTTAAATACGTCGTCTGTTTTTGCTGCGCAAATAAAATCGTTTTTGTGTAGGCCTTTAATTGAATGGCTCCACCACGTTACGGTTACTTTGCCCCACTCGGTTAATAAACCAGGGTGATGGCCTTCATCTTCTGCCATATCGCCTACTTTATTGGTAAACGCCATAGCTTGCTTAAAGTTTTTAAACTTATAAACACGCTCAAGTTGCATAATGCCGTCGCGTACCTCTGGTACCCAGTCTGGAATTTTTGTAATAAGTTGGGCAAGCTCTTCCTCAGATACCTTTGGCGCATCTACGTGACAGGCTTCGCATTTTTGTTCACTTAATGAAGACATTTTAAATCCTTACTTTAGCGTTTCTTTTTAAATTAAAGTTAACCGGCTAATTTTTCTTTAGGTGGAAATTTTGGGTCGTGCAAACCAAGCGCTTTAGCTTGCTCAACCAAAGTCATAATATCCATTTGCGATATATCAAACAGATCATGAATCGAATTAATGGTGTAGTACTGTGGTTGCATAATATCTATGCGGTACGGCGTACGAAGCACATCAATTACGCTCATAGGCGTTATCTCTGGTGTATCTGAATACACGTACTGGGTTTCACCCGGGCTTGATAATATACCACCGCCGTATATACGCAGGCCGTTTTCGGTTTGCATTAAACCAAACTCAACCGTAAACCAATACATACGTGCAAGGTATACACGATCTTTTTTCTGCGCTGCATACCCTAACTGGCCGTATTTGTGTGTGAATTCGGCAAAGTCAGGGTTTGTTAGCATAGCGCAGTGGCCAAATATTTCATGGAAAATATCAGGCTCTTGCAGGTAGTCAAACTCATCTCGGCTACGAATAAACGTCGCTACCGGAAATTGTTTGTTTGCCAATAACCTAAAAAATTCATCAAAATCGATAAGCGCAGGTACAGGCGCTACTTGCCAACCGGTGGTGGCAAGAAGCACTTCGTTAAGTTCGCTTAATTGCGGGATACGATCGTGTGGTAGGTTTATTTTTTTAAGCCCATCCATGTACTCATCACAAGCTTTGCCTTCTATGCACGCAAGTTGGCGCGTAACAAGCTCAGACCAAATTTTATTTTCTTCTTCGCTCCAATGAATAACACCGTTTTCATCGGGTGTTTTAGAGGTGTATTTACTTGCTTTAGCCATAATAACCTTCTTGGGGTTAAGCCCTAAATGTGTGTCAGTGTGATACTCAAGATTACTGAATATCTAATGCAGCCATACTATGCAAAAGTGAAGAAAAGTTTAATAGTTAGACGGATATCTACATTTAGCACGATCCCCTAAAGTGTATAGTTAAAATTACACCACCGGCATTAATATTATACAACCAATAAATTAAAGGCGTTAAGGGCAAATTAAACTGTACACAAATAAATACACCTAACAAATTAATGTAAAAGCTTGGTTTAAGTCGTCAATAATATCGTTAACATCTTCAAGCCCTACAGAGAGTCTTATTAAGCCATCACTTATGCCTGCGGCTGCTCGCTCCTCGGGTGTGTAAGGGGAATGCGTCATTGATGCGGGGTGCTGAATAAGCGTTTCGGCATCACCTAAACTTACAGCAAGTGTGCAAAGCTTCATGCTATCTATAAACTGCGCTCCTTGAGCAAGGGTGCCTTTAATTTCAAATGCAATAACGCCGCCTGCGGCTTTCATTTGCTTGCCTATATATTTGTTGCCAGGGTGCGATTTAAGCCCAGGGTAATAAACAATATTAACCTGTGGGTGCGCCTCTAAATATTCGGCAACCGTTTGCGCGCTTTGGCAATGGCGCTCCATGCGTATGGCTAGAGTTTTTAATCCGCGATTAATAAGCCATGCGTCGTGCGGGCTTATGGTGGCACCAATATCTTTAAGTACCGTCATTTTTATTAAGGTAATGTGCTCATGCGTTCCACACACAAGCCCCGCTACTACATCGCCATGGCCGTTTAAGTACTTAGTGGCACTGTGCACAATAATATCTATGCCGTACTGCTTAGGTGATTGCAGCAGTGGCGTTAAAAAGGTGTTGTCGACCACACTAATTAAATTATGTTGCTTAGCGAGCGCGCCAATTAAGGCTAAATCAATGACTGCCATTGTGGGGTTGATTGGCGTTTCTACAAATATCATTTTTGAATTAGGTTTTATAGCAGCGCGAAGCTCGCCCTCGTTGGTCATATCAACAAAAGTAACTTCTATTCCCCAGCGCGGTAACATGTGAGCAAAAAACGCAAAAGTACATCCATATAATGCACTTGATGCAATTAAATGATCGCCCTGCGATAAAAAGCTTAATACCGACGCCGATACAGCGCCCATACCTGTGGCGGTAGCAGCAGCAGCTTCGCAGCCCTCTAACTGTGCTACTTTTTGCTCAAGTTCGGTGGTGGTTGGGTTACCCAGGCGGGTGTAAATATAACCGGGCTCATCGCCTGCAAAACGCGCGGCACCTTGTGCTGCATTTTCAAAATGAAAGGTAGAGGTTTGATACAAAGGCGACGTGAGTGCGCCATGCGGATCGTTTGCTTTTTGCGGGCCATGAATACATTGGGTATTAATATGCTGCTTGCTCATTGTGTGCTCTCGTTTTTATTATGTGTGTCAATTACATAAATAAAACGCACCGCAGTTTAAATCACAAGCATGCCGGATGCTCAGATGGCTATTTGTGCAAAAACCGCTCAGCGCTGTTTTGTACACAAATATTGCCACTGCTACTTTAAGACGTTGGCTCGGCCTTTTTACGGCTCATAATTTTGCTGGCAATACTTTGCACTGTGCCTTTTAACAAGCTGCGTTTGTTTTCAAGCCGTGGTAATGGGCGGCTAAGCTCCATTGCTTTGTAACCAATACGTGCTGTAAATATACCGGCGCTTACACCTTGCGCTGCACGCCCCGAAAGCTTACCTAAAAGCTCAGCACTGAGTGCTGTGGCTGCTAAATCAGATACAAGTTCAGCACTGCCTACAAACATCACTTGTTTTATTAGCATACGGTAGAGCTTAATGCGGCTTGCGTAACCAAAACCAATGCCATAAATTTTACCAATTTGCTCTATTAATTTAGTACCGCGCCAAAGCACCGCCATCATGTCCACCAGCGCAAGGGGGCTTAAGGCAACAAGCAACGCTGACTCTGTCGCAAAGCGGTTTATAAGCTTTTTAGCTTGCGTGTCTTGCGTTATAAGCAAGCTATTTGCGTAAAGGGTCATTATTTCCTTATCGCTATGATGGGTAGCCACTTGATTTTTAAACGCTTCGAAGTTGTCTAGTTGTTGGTGCTTATTTAGTTTTTCAAGCCAGGGTAATGCGCCGCCTACTTGCTCACTATTTAAGAGTCTGTCGGCTTCTTGGCGGTGTAACTGATTACGCTTTAAACTGCGCAGCATTCTGTATTCGCGCCATAGCATGCGCCCAATTAATAGCACACCGCTTACCACCGCCGTTAAATAAACACCGCCTAAAATGGCCGACTGCTGAAACGCAAACACTAACGAATACGCAAATTCTAAAAGCACTAACACTAAAAAGCTTACAGCAAACACCCCTTTAAGCGTTTGCCATTTAGACTTTTTATATACCGGCTCTAGGTCTATTTCATCATCAAGAATTTCATCTTCAGGCTCTTCAATGTATTCACTTTGACCCTGGGTAATTATTTTTGCAGGAGCAAGCGTCGCCTCAACCTGCTCATCAGCTTGGCTATCAATTCGCCTACCTGCTTGAAAAGTTTGCTGTGTGTCGTTCATGATAATTTATCTCCTAACAAGTACTGCATCACATGATCAAGGCGAATATGCTTAAGTTGCTTATCGGGGTTTGGCATAGGCGCAAACGATAAAAACTCAAAACCCTGCGCTGGCCACTCATTTTTATTCAGCATGCGCTTTGGTGGCTGTGGGGGTAAATAAGTAAGCCAATCTTGCTCGTTAAGTGGTTTGCCATAAATGCAATCAAGCGTTTGGCCTTTATCGGCCACTTGGCGCGGCTGCGTTGCTGCAATTGACGACATTGCCATGGTTTCTATTTGTACGCCATCAAACTTTAAGTGATTACTTTGCTCATGCACTAGCGAGTCAAGTAGTAGTGCTAAGTCTTTATGGTGCTTTGCACTTATATGATCTGACTTATTTGCAGCAAACAGTATTTTATCTATGTTGGGTTTAAATAAACGCTTAAAAAATCCCGACTCGCCGTAATTAAAGTGTGCGAGTAATTGGTTTATTACACTACTTTGCTCTTGGAGTGTTTCGTGGCCTTCGTTTAAAGCGCTGAGTACGTCTACCAACACAATTTGGCGGTCAAAGTGTTTAAAGTGCTCATTATAAAATGGCTTAACCACCTCTTTTACATAGGCGTTAAAGCGCTTAATTAAGTGCGCTAAGTTAGAGCCAGGCACTACCTCGTCACTTTTAATATGCTGCGCATTTACCGGAAAAAACAACAATAGCGGCGCACCTTGCAAGTCGCCAGGCATTAGCATGCGCCCAGGTTGTAACATGGCAAGCTTAGTATCTTTTTTAAGGCCCACCAGCATACTTTGATAAAGCGCTGCAATGTGTGCAAGCAAGCCTTCATCTACAGGCGCATTTAAATCAAGCTGTTCAAGCGCGTTTAAAAGTTCAGCAGAGGTATTCACACGCGGGTGCTGTAGTAACAGCGGGTATTGTTGCTCGCACCACTGACTATAGCTTTGCTCAAGCATAGGTAAATCAAGTAGCCATTCACCTGGGTAGTCAATAATATCTAAATACAGCGTAGATTGCGGCGAAAAATGCCCACGTAAGCCTGAGGCACTTTGGTATTTAATCGCTAAACGCAGGGTATTAATACGCTCGGTTGATGCAGGCCATGTAGGCTCCCCATCGCTTGGGAGCAAGGCATTAAGTGCACGCGGATAGTCAAACGTAGGCACTTTTAACGCCTCTTGCGGCACCACTTTGGTGGCTATATGGCGGTGCTCTCGCATTACATCAAAAAACGGTAAGTTTTTATCATCGCTTTGTGTTGTAAGGTGCTTAACAAGTGCGGTAATAAACGCGGTTTTACCACTGCCACTTAGGCCGGTTACAGCCAATTTTACGTGTTGATCTAAACTGCGATGAAGGGCTTTTTGGGCTGAACCTTTAATACTTTTAAAGGTTTTTTTGGCAAATGAAGTGCTACTCATAATGGGCTAGCACTTCATTGATGCTGTTAATCACCGAACAAAGTGCTATTAAATCCTTTAAAGTTTGTTGATTTCACGGCTAACCGTAAACTCGCTTGAAGTAACATGGCGCTCCATATCTTGAAGACGCGTGTCTATTCGCGTTAAACGCTCTTTTAAGTCTTGCAATGCGCGGCGCGGTGGCTCGCCTTTTTGCCATACTTTAAATTTAACTTCTAGCGGATCGTCAGTTTTAGTTGAGCTACTAGTATGTATAGTTGTGGGGTCTTTTTTATCTAAAATAAACCACGCTGCAATATACGCTACCACAAATAATGGGCCACCCGTTAGCAGTACCGCACTAACAAAAATAATGCGAACTAACCATAACTCCATATTAAAGTAGTCACTTAATCCCGCACATACACCGGCAATTTTACCGCGCTGTGGGTCTCTTAATAATTCGCGTTTGGCACTCATACTTTGCGTCTCCATTGTGGTGACTCTTGATCGAGTAATGCTTCAAGGGTTTCTACTCTATCAGCCATTTTTTCGGCCTTGTGGGCAAGTTCCAATAACTGGCGATGTTCATGCTCACTTAATCCCTGGCTCACTTGCTTTTTGCTACGGTAGTGCAAAATTAACCACAGTGGCGCAACAAAAATCATGAACAAGATAAATGGTGCAATTAGTATCTCTGGATCAAACATAATCCTCTCCTGACAATCCGTAATCGATGTTTTAAGCAGTGGGGCACTTTAAGTACCCCTTTATAAGTTATTTATCAGCTAGCTTCTTTTTAAGTTCGGCAAGCTCATCATCTATCTTTTCATTTTTTTGTAGGTCGGCAATTTCATCTGCAAGCGACTTTTTACCTAAATCGTAAGACTCTATTTGAGATTCTAGTCCATCAATTTTAGTTTCGTAGCGCTCAAAGCGATTAAGTGCATCTTCTACTTTAGAGCTATCAAGGGCTTTTTTCACTTCAAGGCGCGACTCAGCCGAACGTTGACGTAAAATAATTGCCTTTTGACGTGCTTTAGCATCGGCTAGCTTTTCTTGTAGAGTGGTGACTTCTTGCTGAAGTTTCTCAATATGAGACTCTACATGCTCAAGCTCAGACTCTACTGCTGCAACTGCTTCTGCCGACTTTTGCTTTTCAAGTAACGCTGAACGCGCTAAATCGTCGCGGTCTTTACTTAATGCAAGCTCAGCTTTGTCTTGCCAATCGCTTACTTGTGCTTTTAGTGTGTCTACACGACGTACTAATTCTTTTTTCTCAGCTAGTGTTTTAGCTGACGTAGAGCGCACCTCTACCAATGTGTCTTCCATCTCTTGGATAATAAGACGAACCATTTTTTCTGGGTCTTCTGCTTTATCTAAAATGGCATTGATATTAGAATTAACAATGTCTGCAAAACGCGAAAAAATTCCCATAACATTTACCTCTGTAATATAAACTTAGTTGGTCTGCGTAACTAGTATCAATATGCTTGCCAACTTTTTAAAATCTAAAATACACTTTATTTTCATTAAGTTAAACTAAATATACAAATTCCTTTAGTTATCCCTGATTATGAAATACACTAACTGTTAGCAAAAATGACCAAGAGTTAGGAAAAATGAGCCAATATCGCCAACAGGATAATTTACTCGGCCAATCTGATAGCTTTTTAGCTGTACTTGATCAGGTATCGCAGTTAGCTAATTTAGATAAGCCAGTGCTTATTATTGGCGAGCGAGGAACCGGTAAAGAGCTTATAGCCGCCCGTTTACACTTTTTATCAAAGCGTTGGGATCAAAACTACGTAAAGCTTAACTGTGCAGCCCTTAACGAAAACCTCCTCGAAAGCGAATTATTTGGTCATGAAAGCGGTGCTTTTACCGGGGCAAGTAAACGCCACGAAGGTCGCTTTGAGCGCGCTAACAGCGGTACCTTATTTTTAGATGAGCTGGCTAATACATCGGCCATGGTACAAGAAAAGCTTTTGCGCGTTATAGAATACGGTGAATTTGAGCGGGTTGGTGGTAAACACACCGTAAAGGTAGATACTCGTTTAGTGTGTGCCACCAACGAAGATTTACCCCACCTTGCTGAGCAGGGCGAATTTAGAAGTGACTTACTTGACCGCTTAGCCTTTGATGTAATTACCCTGCCACCACTGCGCGAACGTCAAGACGATATTATGCTACTCGCTGAGCAATTTGCCATGAATATGGCACGCGATTTAGAGTGGGAGTTATTTAGTGGCTTTACCCGCAGCGCCACCGAAACCCTGCTAAATTACGATTGGCCGGGTAATATACGCGAGCTTAAAAATGTAGTTGAGCGAAGTTTGTATCGTCATGGTAATGAACATATTCCCGTTCACCAGATTATTTTAGACCCATTTGAAAGCCGTTTTAGACCCAAAGCACGCATTAAAGCTCCTATTGCAACACCGCTTGCCCCAGCTGAGCCTACAACACTAGCCACACCTGTTAGCGAGCTTAGTAACGAGCTTAGCGCCCCAATTGAATTTCCGTGTAGCTTAAAAGAGCGCTCTAACGAATTTGAAATAAATATGATTAATAAAGCCCTTGAGCATAGCCAATTTAATCAAAAGAAAACTGCAGAAGTACTCGGTTTAACGTATCATCAATTACGTGGTTATCTTAAAAAATACAATTTATTAGAAGATAAATAGTTAGAGGTTATGCGAGTGCATAAAATACTACTTGTTTTACTAGCCAGCACCTTAACAGGCTGCTTTGATAGTAAAGAAGAAATTATAGAAGAGAAAAACCAAGGCCTCGTTTATTGCGCCGAAGCGAACCCTGTGTCGTTTAACCCGCAAGTAACAACCACTGGCTCAACTATTGATATTATTGCTAATCAGTTATTTGACCGTTTAATTAGTATTGACCCTGTTACTGCAGATTTTAAAAGTGAGCTGGCAACCGATTGGAAAATTAGCAACGATGGAAAGTCGGTTACCTTTACGCTGCGTAAAGGCGTGAAATTTCATTCTACCTCGTACTTTACCCCTACTCGCGATTTTAACGCTGATGATGTTATTTTTACCTTTAGCCGATTATTTGACGTGTACAACCCGTACCATTTTGTAGGCGATGCAAACTACCCGTATTTTCAAAGTGTGGGGCTCGATCAGCTTATTCGTAAAATTGTGCGCGTGTCTGACTATCAAGTGCGCTTTGAGCTATTTCACCCAGAAAGTAGTTTTTTAACGAACATGGCCACCGACTTTGCCGTGGTGCTGTCGCAAGAATACGCAATGCAATTAAAAGCGCGAGATCAAACTAATTTATTTGATCAGTACCCTATTGGCACAGGCCCCTACATATACAAAGAGTACCGACGCGATCACTTAGTGCGCTTTTACCGCAACCCCCTTTATTGGAAGCACGATGTTGCCCTTGAACAGCTGGTTTACGACATTACGACAAACGGCACTACGCGCATAGCAAAAATGCTCACTAAAGAGTGCGATGTAACCGCCCACCCAAGTAGCGCACAACTGAGTATTTTAGCGCAACGAGACGATATAAACGTTGAAAAAGAAACCAATTTAAATATTGGTTATTGGGCCTTTAATACTGAGCGCGCCCCTTTTGATGACATTAGAGTGCGCAGAGCCCTTGCGCATGCAATTGATATTGACAAAATAATGCAAGCCGTTTATTACGGTAATGGTATACGCGCGCAATCTATTTTACCGCCGACCTCGTGGGGCTTTGAACCACAAGAAAACATGCCTATGTTTGACCCTGAACTGGCTAAAAAACTACTTATAGAAGCGGGGTTACCAAATGGCTTTGATATGACCATTTGGGCAATGCCGGTGAGTCGAATATACAATCCTAATGCCCGCAAAATGGCTGAGCTGATGCAAAGCGATTTACGCAAAATAGGTGTTAATGTAAGTATTGTTGAGTACGAGTGGAATACTTTTATTCAGCGTATAGGCGAGCACCGCCACGATAGCGTATTACTCGGCTGGGCTGCCGATACCCCCGATCCAGATAACTTTTTTAGCCCATTGCTAAGCTGCACCGCCACTTTTAGCGGTAAAAACCCAGCCAATTGGTGTAACCCGCAGTTTGACTTATTGCTTACCCAAGCGCTCGACACCACCGATTTAAGTTTGCGCAAACAGTATTACGATCAGGTTCAAGCGCTCATTATTGATCAGCTTCCGTTAGTGCCTATTGCTCATGGTATGCGTTTTCAAGCAAATAGTGCCGATGTAGAAGGGATAACCCTTGGCCCATTTGGGGCGATTTCACTCGCAAATGCGAGGAAAAAATAATGATACTAGATTATATATTACGCCGCCTTGGCTTGTTTTTGTTCATGATTTTAATGCTAAGCATATTTACCTTTTCGCTTAGCTACTTGTTCCCAGGAGATCCGCTTAGCAACCTAAGTGGTATTCCTAGTGGTAATTTTTCTCAGCACAGTGAGCTTGAAGATAAATACATGTATGACAGCAACTACGTTATGCAGTATTTAGCGTTTTTAGGGCGTATATTTCAAGGTGACTGGGGTGTGTCGTTTGCCTCGGGGGATAACGTTTTTCAGCACATTTTAGATTTAATCCCAGCAACTTTAGAGCTGTGTGTTTATGCGCTTATTGTATCGGTTGTGGTAGGTGTACCAGCAGGCATTTTGGCCTCAGCATACACACGCCGTTGGCCAGATAAATTAATTAGCTCTACCACCATGATTGGTTACTCTATTCCGGTTTTTTGGTTAGCGCTGTTACTTATTATGATTTTTTCGCTCAAACTGGGCTGGTTTCCTATGTCGGGTAGAATGGGGTTACTATTTGAAATAGCGCCTAATACCGGGTTTATATTAATCGATATTATGCTCGCAGGCTTCCCCTACAAAGGTGAAGCATTTATAGATGCACTGCATCACTTAACACTGCCAACCATAGTACTGGCCATGTTTCCTACCACTGTTTTAGTGCGCTTTACCCGCGACTCTATGCTTAAAGTAATGGATCAAAGCTTTATAAAAACAGCCAGGGCAAAAGGCCTTAATCGCCGCCAATTAATCATGCATCATGCGCTGCGCAATGCGCTATTGCCGGTAATAAAACAAATAGGACTGCAATTTAGTACGCTTATTACGCTTGCCATGATAACCGAAGTTATTTTTTCTTGGCCTGGTATTGGCCGTTGGCTAATCGATAGTATTTACCAACGAGACTACCCTGCTATTCAAGGCGGTTTAATGGCGGTGTCTATGTTTGTTATTATTGCCACTATTGTTGCCGAGCTTACATATACTCTGTTCGACCCAATTTCGCGGAATCAGGCACATGGTAAAGTTTAAATTATTTTCTGAAGAGTCGAATAAATCGCCGCTGGCGCGTTTTTGGCGAAAATTTAAAAACAATCACCCCGCCTTGGTGGGGTTATGGATTTTTATGGCGTTTGCGTTATTGGCCGCCAGTGCGCCCTTTTTAGCGCCGTATGGAGTTAACCAGCAACATAGCGATGCTTTACTTATACCGCCATCATGGCGAGAAATGGGCGATGTGCGCTTTATTTTAGGCACCGATGATTTAGGACGCGATGTACTCTCGCGCTTGATGAATGGCGCGACTTACACGTTTGGCCTATCGGTGGTGGCTGCCTTTATTACCACCATTATTGGTGTGCTTGTTGGCACTTTTGCCGGCATTAGCCGCGGCCTGCGCTCAAGCTTTTTAAATCACTTGCTTGATATCACGCTCTCTATTCCGTCTTTGCTATTGGCGATTATTATTATCGCAGTGCTTGGGCCGGGCTTAATGAATACAGTGTGGGCTATTATATTGGCGTTATTACCGCAATTTATTCACTCTATTCGTAATTTAATTGTTGATGAGCTAAGCAAAGACTACATTACCGCTTTTAGGCTTGATGGTGCCTCTAACTGGCATATTTTGTCGCGGGGTATTTTTCCTAATATTTATGAGCACATTGTGGTTATTTTTACCACCGCGCTTTCTACTGCTATTTTAGATATTGCCGCCTTAGGCTTTTTAAAACTAGGTGCACAGCCCCCAACTACCGAATGGGGCGCCATACTGGCTGAGAATTTAGGCCTTATATATTTAGCACCTTGGACCGTTGCGCTACCGGGTGTATTATTATTTTTAGCGGTTTTGTCTACCAATTTAGTAGGTGATGGCCTACGAAAAGTGCTTAAAGCACGTAAGGCTGATTAAATGCAATTACTCGACGTTAGAAATTTAACCATAGAGCTGCGTACCTCTGAAACGGTGATTCGCGCTGTAGACAGAGTCAGCTTTAGTCTAAAAGAAGGCGAAGTACATGGCTTGGTGGGTGAGTCGGGCTCAGGTAAAAGCTTAATAGCCAAAGCCATTGTTGGGGTACTTAACGAACGCTGGCATATAACAGCCGATAGAATGCATTGGCGCGGTGTTGATTTAATGCGCTTAACCCCAGAGCAACGCAGAAAAACAGTCAGCCAAGACATTGCGATGATTTACCAAGACCCTAGCCGCTGCCTTGACCCAACCGCTAAAATATTTGACCAAATAGCCGAAACACTGCCTGAAACATCCACTAAAGGCTTTTTTTTAAAGCGCAATAGAGAACGTAAAGACCGCGTGAAAGCACTTATTCATAAAGTGGGTATTAAAAACCACGATGCTGTGCTTGATAGTTACCCGCACGAGCTCTCAGAAGGCGTGTGCCAAAAGGTCATGATTGCCATGGCCATAGCGCGCACTCCTAAGCTACTAATTGCTGATGAGCCGACTACAGCGCTTGAAAGCACCACCCGTGCACAGGTATTTAGGTTGCTAAAAAGCTTAAATCAATTAAAAAACATGTCTATTTTGATGATTTCTCATGAGCTTGAAGAAATAGCCGACTGGTCGCACGGTATTCATGTTTTATATTGTGGGCAAATGGTTGAAGCCGGCCCTACGCAACGTATTTTTCGCCAGCCTCGCCATCCTTACACGCAAGCGTTATTAAAAAGCTTACCCAATTATGAGCAAGGCTTAGCACACAAAGAACCCTTTTATGCACTTAAAGGCACTATCCCTACTTTGCAACATTTACCTATAGGTTGCCGATTAGGCCCACGCTGCCCTCAAGCACAAAAAGAATGTGTAATTACCCCTGCACTTACTAAGCACCATGGGCACAGCTATGCGTGTCATTTTCCGCTTATTAAGGAGATGAAGTAATGCAACCGGTATTAAAAGTACAAGCGCTTTGTAAAACCTTTAACATACGTGCCGGTTTATTTAGCCGCAAAAAATTTGAGGTACTAAAAAATATCTCTTTTTGTGTGGGCAAAGGCGAAACAATCGCAGTAATCGGTGAAACCGGTGCGGGTAAAAGTACACTCGCTAAATTACTCGCAGGGGCAGATAGCGCCGACAGTGGACAAATTTTATTAGAAAGTAACATTATTGAAGATGATGGCGTACGCGATGATCAATGTCGACATATCCGCATGATATTCCAAGACTCCGCTGCCTCGCTCAATCCGGGTCTCACCATAGGTGATATGCTAGATGATTGCTTGCAGTATAATACCGATTCAGACCAACTGGCTCGCCAAGAAAAAATAGATGCCACGCTTTCTAAAGTGGGGCTGCTAATCGATCATCAACATTATTACCCTCACATGTTTAGTGTAGGCCAATTGCAGCGTGTAGCGTTGGCGCGGGCGCTCATTTTAGACCCTAAAGTGGTGGTGCTTGATGAAGCGCTGTCGGCTTTAGATCCCTCCGTTCGTGCGCAAACAGTTAACTTATTACTTAAGCTGCAAAAAGAAACCGGTCTAACTTATGTACTCATTACGCACCATTTAAGTTTAGTGCGCCATATCAGCGATCAGCTAGTGGTGCTTGAAAAAGGTGAGGTAGTAGAATATGGGCGTACCGAAGAGGTGTTTCAAAATCCGCAATCAAAAGTAACACAGCGCCTAATTTGCTGTTAATTCAAAGCTTATATTTATAAAACAATACTGCCTAATCATTTTCCTAAGCACATTGAAGTTATAAAAAAGGCGCGTTACTTATAAAGTAACGCGCCTTTTTTTAATGTGTCGCGATTATTCTGCTGCTTGCTCTACCACAGGTAGATTTAGCTCAGCTTTAGCCTTTAAAGACTCAATAAACGCTAAATAGTTTTTGTTAGCTTGCGCCATAGTAATGTTTTGCTGTACTTGCGGGTCGATATTTGCGGTTACTTGCGCATCGCTTACCGACTTAAGTGCAACAATTGCCGCATCGCCGTTGTTTAAATCAACCACGTCTGTGCTTGGTGCATCATTAGGACGAGGCATTTTAAACGCTTGCGTTACAATAGCAGGCGAAACCGTGTAGCTTTGACGCGTTAAGCTCGCTTCTTCACGTACCGTTAGGTTTTGCTCACTGGCCACATCGCTTAGCGTTTTACCTGCTTGAACTTGTGCAAATAACTCACGTGCTTTTTCTTTAGCAAGTGTTGATGCTTTTTCATTAACTAAACGTGTTTTGATTTGCTCACTCACTTGCGCAAGCGGTTTAGTTGCAGATGGCTCGTATTTATTTACACGTACTACAATAACGTGCTCATCACCTAGCTCAATCACTTCTGAGTTTACTTTATCTTCAAGTAATTCTACTGAGAACAACTGTGAAATTACCGCAGGTGTATTAAGAGGCTCTGGCAATGCATTACGTGCAACAAGTGGCGTGGTTTTAACTTCAACGTCTGCCACTTCTGCTGCATCGTCTAAACGGTCAGAAATCTCAAATGCTAAGGCACCCATTTCTGTTTGCTTTTCGTAAAACGCATCTACTTTTTCAGTTTGCTCAAGCTCTGCACGTAAGTCGGCTTTTACGTCGTCATACGCTTTTACTTGCTCTGGCTGTAAGTCAGTAAGTTTAATAATGTGATAACCAAACTCTGATGCTACAACCTCTGAAATATCACCTTTGTTTTGAAGCGCAAATGCAGCATCTTCAAAAGCTGGGTCCATTACATCGCGTTCAATCCACTCTAGGTCGCCGCCCATTTCGCCACTCACAACATCATCAGATGATGACTCTGCAAGCTGTGCAAAGTCAGCACCTTGCTCTAACTGCTCATGTAATGCGTTGGCTTTTTCAAGCGCGGCATCATCATCTTCGCTGTTATCAATTAAAATGTGTGATACACGGCGTTTTTCAGGCTCGATGTATTGTGCTTTATTTTGCTCATAATACGCTTTTACGTCGTCTTCTGTTACCGACTCTACGGTGATATCTTGTGCTTTAAGCTCAATGTAATCAACCGATACACGCTCTGGCGATAAAAATTGTGATGCGTTTAGCTCGTAGTAATCAGCAATTTCTTGCTCAGATACGTCTACGTTTGCTTGTAACGCTTCTTTGCTTAACACAAGGTAGTCTATGCTACGCGTTTGCTGCTGCAGGGCTGCAGCGCGTTTAAGCTCGTTTTCAAGTGCAAACTCAGTGCCAGCAACCGCTGACACTAATTGGCTGCGTGTCATGTCTTTACGTAAGTACTCACGAAAAGCATCTGGTTGAAAGTTCATTTGACGAATTACTTGTAGGTAACGGTCGTTATTAAATTTTTCACCAATTTGAAAGTAAGGTAGTTCTAAAATTGTTTTACGTACGCTGTCGTCGCTTACGCGAAGGCCTAAATCTGCCGCTAATTGTGATTGCAATTCTTGTTGTACTAAGCGGTCAATTACACCTTGACGAATTTGCGCCATGTAATTTGGATCTGCACTGATTTGTGCAAAGTATTCGCCAAATTGTTGCTCTAAACGGCTACGTTCGTTTTGATAAGCACGATTAAATTCGGTTTGGCTAATTTTAATTCCATTTACTTCAGCAACGGGTTGTTCTGGGGTTTGACCTAAGTAACTACCGATCCCTGCTAAGGCAAAAGATAAAATCACCGCGCCTAAAATTATTTTGGCTACAGGACCCTGTGAGCCCTCTCTGATTTTCTCAAGCATTTGTTTATCTCTTATTGATCAAGGTATTTTACCTTGTCATATGTAAAAAAAGCGTATCTTACCAGATACGCTTTTTCACTTGAAGTAACTGGCGGTGAAGTTACTTAATTCATCGATTAGGATAATTAAGTTTATATACACTCGCCATAACTAATCTGTATTTAAACAGTGATTAGTTTACTGCGTCTTTCAGCGCTTTACCGGCTTTGAAAGAAGGAATATTTGCCGCAGCGATTTGAATAGTTTCACCAGTTTGTGGGTTACGGCCTGAACGAGCAGCACGCTCGCGTACTGAGAAAGTACCAAAACCTACAAGTGCAACTGAATCGCCATCTTTAAGCGCTCCAGATACAGACTCGATGAATGAATCTAGTGCACGACCTGCAGCCGCTTTAGAAATGTCAGCGTCAGCTGCGATTTGATCGATTAATTGAGATTTATTCACAATATCATCCTCTTTCATTGTTATTATCAAGAGCGATTGTTTTTTAAACTAACATCACTTTTTTGAAAATTTTAGAGCAAACTTTTAATGCTCACATGATTATATTTTTCTTAAGCCTAGGCCCCATAAGGGCTAGGCTCGAAAACCAGTGCTTAACTTATCATACCGATTAGATTTGAAAAGCCCTTTAAAGCACTTTTTTTGGGTTTTTTATTGGTTTTTCGGTGTTTCGACTGAAAAACTCTCAACAGGATGCACTAAAGCTAACTTTAATACTTCATCAATCCATGTAACTGGGTGAACATCTAAGCCTGCCAGTACGTTATCTGGTATCTCTTTTAAGTCACGTTCGTTAATTTTAGGAATGATGACTGTTTTAATTCCACCACGGTGTGCAGCAAGTAGTTTCTCTTTTAAACCACCAATAGGCAGTACTTCACCGCGCAGTGTGATTTCACCTGTCATTGCTACATCGGCTTTAACGGGGTTACCTGTTAAACTCGATACTAAACCCGTTACCATTGCTGCACCGGCACTTGGGCCATCTTTAGGGGTCGCACCCTCTGGTACATGCACATGAATGTCGCGTTTTTCGTAAAAATCGTTATTAATACGGAACGTATCAGCACGATTACGAACCACCGTCATGGCCGCTTGTATCGACTCTTGCATTACATCGCCTAGTGAGCCTGTGTAGCTTAGTTTGCCTTTACCTGGCACAGCCGCACATTCAATGGTCAGTAAATCGCCGCCTACTTCGGTCCACGCTAAGCCTGTTACCTGGCCAATGCGGTCACCGTCTTCAGCTTTACCGTAGTCGTAGCGCTGTACACCTAAAAACTCTTCTAGGTTATCTTGATTGATAGTGACTGTTTTAGTCTCTTTATCAAGTAAGATATTTTTAACGGCTTTACGACATAGTTTAGATACTTCGCGCTCTAAATTACGTACGCCCGCTTCACGCGTGTAGTAACGAATAATGCCAATAATTGCACTGTCTTCTATTACTAGCTCAGAAGGTTTTAAACCATTGCGTTTAACTTGCTTAGTAATTAAGTGCTCTTTTGCAATGTTTAGCTTTTCATCTTCGGTGTAACCCGATAAGCGAATAACTTCCATTCTGTCCAATAATGGACCAGGGATATTAAAGCTGTTTGATGTTGCTACAAACATTACATCCGATAAATCGTAATCAACTTCTAAGTAGTGATCAGCAAAGTGGCTGTTTTGCTCCGGATCGAGCACCTCTAATAGTGCTGATGCCGGGTCGCCGCGCATATCTGATGACATTTTATCGATTTCATCTAACAAGAATAATGGGTTTTTAACGCCCACTTTTGTCATGTTTTGAATCAGCTTACCTGGCATAGAGCCAATGTAAGTACGACGATGACCACGAATTTCAGCTTCGTCACGTACGCCACCTAATGCCATACGAACATATTTACGACCCGTAGAGCGTGCAATAGACTGCCCTAGTGACGTTTTACCTACACCCGGTGGTCCTACTAAACATAAAATAGGCCCTTTGAGCTTATTGGTACGTTGTTGCACCGCGAGGTATTCAATTATGCGTTCTTTAACTTTATCTAAGCCATGGTGATCGCTATCAAGAATTTTTTGCGCGCCTGCTAAGTCTTTTTTCACTTTCGAGCGTTTTTTCCATGG
This sequence comes from Pseudoalteromonas sp. CST2, assembly GCF_028599385.1. NCBI lineage: Bacteria > Pseudomonadati > Pseudomonadota > Gammaproteobacteria > Alteromonadales > Pseudoalteromonadaceae > Pseudoalteromonas > Pseudoalteromonas sp. CST2. The sequence goes on along the minus strand of NZ_JAQREO010000007.1, from coordinate 173,944 downwards.
TACGTTAATTAACGTATCAATGTATGAACGCACTACAGTGGCCTCTGCAGACATTGGCGACATCATTTTAAGCTTATTAAGCTCAGCTGATGCTTTTTCTTTCGCTTCTTCTGGCATACCTGATTCTTCAATACGCTTTTTAAGCGCTTCAAATTCGTCAGGTACATCATCAAGCTCACCAAGTTCTTTTTGAATGGCTTTCATTTGCTCGTTGAGGTAGTACTCGCGCTGAGACTTTTCCATCTGCTTTTTCACGCGGGTACGAATTTTTTTCTCAACTTGCAATAAGTCTATTTCACCTTCCATCAGTGCCATTAAGTATTCTAAGCGCTCTGTAACGCTTGAAATTTCTAACACTTTTTGTTTTTCAGGCACTTTTAATGGCATATGCGCTGCCATTGTATCGGCAAGGCGTGCTGGCTCATCAATGCCAGAAACAGAGGTTAATACCTCAGGTGGAATTTTTTTATTAAGTTTTACATAGCCTTCAAACTGGCTAACAGCGCTGCGGATGAAAATATCTTGCTCTTGCTCATCCACTGAATCAGATTCGATGAACTGAGCATTCGCTACAAAAAACTCATCGTTATCTACAAATTCTTCAATTTGTGCGCGCTGCGTACCTTCAACTAAAACTTTAACTGTACCGTCTGGTAACTTTAATAACTGAAGTACAGTAGCAATAGTACCGATACGGTAAATATCGTCTTGCTCAGGTTCGTCTACAGTTGCATCTTTTTGTGCAACCAAGAAAATTTGTTTGTCTTTATCCATTGCCGCTTCGAGGCATTTTATTGATTTTTCACGGCCAACAAAAAGCGGGATCACCATGTGCGGATATACCACAACATCGCGCAGTGCTAACACTGGGATTTCGACTCGATCGGTTCTCTCAAGCGTCATTATAGTTTCTCTTCGCACTTCATTTATTTAAAAGATTACTCAAGTATATGGGGATAATCTAATTAAAGTTCAACAATTTTCCCCAACTCGTTCAAATTAATTATAAAAAAAGGAGCCTAAGGCTCCTTTTTTATACAAATAGCTTAAAAACTACTCTGATGCAGCTTTATCTTGATTATTGTTTTCATAAATCAAGATTGGGTCAGATTCACCTTTAATCACGGTTTCATCTATAACCACTTTGCTTACATCATCCATTGATGGCAGCTCATACATAGTATCAAGCAGTACGCCTTCAACAATTGAGCGAAGTCCGCGAGCACCTGTTTTACGCTCCATTGCTTTGTGAGCAATAGCGCTTAGTGCATCATCACGGAACTCTAATTCAACGTCTTCCATACCAAACAATACAGAGAACTGTTTAGTAATGGCGTTTTTAGGTTCACTTAATATTTGTACAAGTGCCGCTTCATCAAGCTCAGTTAATGTAGCAACAACAGGTAAACGACCAATAAACTCAGGAATTAAGCCGTACTTAACTAAATCTTCTGGCTCTACGTCTTTAAATGTTTCGCTTAAAGAGCGGCTCGACGCTGACTCTTTAACGTTAACACCAAAGCCAATTCCGGTATTTTTATGGCTACGCTGTTCGATTACTTTATCTAGGCCTGCAAAGGCACCACCACAGATAAATAAAATCTTAGAGGTATCAACCTGTAAAAACTCTTGCTGCGGGTGCTTACGACCACCTTGTGGTGGTACTGAGGCAACCGTGCCTTCAATTAGTTTTAGCAGCGCTTGTTGTACGCCCTCACCCGACACGTCTCGTGTAATAGATGGGTTATCTGATTTACGCGAAATTTTGTCAATTTCATCAATGTAAACAATACCACGTTGCGCTTTTTCTACGTCGTAGTCACATTTTTGTAGCAGTTTTTGAATGATGTTTTCTACATCTTCACCTACATAACCGGCTTCGGTTAGTGTAGTTGCATCTGCCATAGTAAACGGTACATCAAGTAAACGCGCAAGTGTTTCTGCCAGTAATGTTTTACCACTACCTGTAGGGCCAATAAGCAAAATGTTACTTTTACCTAGTTCTACTTCTTGCTTTGTAGATTGGTTGCGTAGGCGCTTGTAGTGATTGTATACCGCTACAGACAATACTTTTTTAGCATGGTCTTGACCAATTACGTAGTCATCTAAGTGATTACGAATTTCTTTTGGCACAGGTAGTTTATCAGACGAATTATGCTTAGGAGCAATGTCTTTGATTTCTTCCCTGATAATATCGTTACACAGCTCTACACATTCATCACAAATGTATACTGAAGGACCTGCAATTAATTTACGCACTTCGTGTTGGCTTTTGCCACAAAAAGAGCAGTATAACAATTTATTACTTTTGTCGCCGTCTGTAGGAGTGTCAGACATTCAGCTACCTCTTTTATACGTTGGCTGCCAAATAAGGTTGGCAACTATTTCAAATTCGCTTTTAACTATACCAAAATTTACTGGTTTTCGCATAGTAACTCAAAGTGGCAAGCAATTATTTGCTTGCCTACACGCTTACTTGCTTTCGCGATTTGTAAACACTGAGTCAACCAGGCCGTAATCTACAGCTTGTGATGCACTCATAAAGTTATCACGGTCAGTATCGCGTGAAATAACATCTAATGGCTGGCCTGTATGCTCTGCCATTAAGCGGTTAAGTTTGTCTTTAATAGACAGAATTTCTTTAGCGTGTATTTCAAAGTCAGATGCTTGACCTTGGAAACCACCTAACGGTTGGTGAATCATTACACGTGAGTTTGGTAAACAAAAACGCTTACCTTTAGCGCCAGCAGTAAGCAAAAATGCGCCCATGCTTGCCGCTTGGCCAACACAAATTGTACTTACATCTGGTTTGATGAAGTTCATTGTATCGTAAATTGCCATACCAGCGGTTACCGAACCACCTGGTGAATTAATATATAAAAAGATATCTTTTTCAGGGTTCTCTGATTCTAAAAATAGCATTTGCGCTAAAATTAGGTTTGCCATGTTGTCTTCAACTTGGCCCGTTAAAAAGATAATTCGCTCTTTTAATAGACGCGAATAAATGTCATACGAGCGCTCACCTTTAGCTGTTTGTTCAACAACCATAGGGACTAATGCATTTAGGGGATCTGTCATACCAGTGTTCATACTTTTTTAATTCCTTATGCGCTTATGCTTTTTCTTACTAAAGGAAGCATAGTTATCATTTTTCGCAAATTATGGGGCACAAACTAAAATGGCCCGGGCACACTGCATAAACAGAGTAACACGAGCCATTTAATCGTTAGCGAGCGCTTAAGTCAATGACTTATTAAGCACCTTGCTGAGGATTCATGATGTCATCAAATGCTTTTTCAACGTCAGACACGTTTGCTTTAGCTAAAATAGCTTCAACAGCTTGCTCTTCCATTGCAACATTACGCATTTGCTGCATAAGTTGATCATTTGCTTTGTAGTATTCTACTACTTCAGTTGGATCTTCGTAAGCAGATGCAACTGTAGCAATTAATGCTTCAACTTTTTCATCATCAACTTTGATATCGTTTGCTTTGATCACTTCACCTAGTAATAGGCCAGTTTTAACGCGAGTTACGGCTTGCTCGTGGAACAATTCAGCTGGAAGCTCAGGCATGTTTTTAGCGTCGCCACCAAAACGTTGAGCTGCTTGCTGACGTAGTGCGTCAACTTCTTGATCAATAAGTGCTTTAGGCACTTCGATTTCGTTGTTTTCTAAAAGACCTTTAATCGCTTGGTCTTTCACGTTAGCTTTAACCGCTTGGTCTAACTCACGTGTCATGTTCTTTTTAACTTCTTCTTTAAGCGCGTCTACGCCGCCTTCGGTAACACCGAACTTAGTTGCAAACTCTTCGCTTAATTCAGGTAGCTCTTGTGCTTCAACTTTTTTCACTGTGATAGTGAATTGAGCCGCTTTACCTTTCAGGTTTTCAGCGTGGTAATCTTCAGGGAAAGTTACATCAGCAACTACTTCTTCGCCTGCTTTTTTACCAACGATGTTGTCTTCAAAACCTGGGATCATACGACCTTGGCCAAGCTCAAGTGGGAAGTCTTCAGCTTTGCCGCCTTCAAACTCTTCACCGTCGATAGTACCTACGAAATCAACTGTTACACGGTCGTTTTCGCCAGCAGCTGCGTCAACATCAGCCCAAGAAGCGTGTTGCTTACGAAGTGTTTCTAGCATGTTTGCTAAGTCTTCGTCAGTTACTGTTACTGCTGGTTTTTCTACTGCAATTTTGTCTAAACCTTGAACTTCAACTTCAGGGTATACTTCAAACGTTGCTGTAAACTCTAAATCTTTACCTGCTTCAAGTGATTTAGGTGCAAATGATGGTGCGCCAGCAGGGTTAATTTTTTCAGCAACAATTGCTTCAATGTAGTTACGCTGCATTACTTCGCCAGCTACTTCTTGACGAACCGCAGGTCCAAAACGCTTGTTAATTACTGAAACTGGTACTTTACCAGCACGGAAGCCATCGATACGCTGCGTTTTTGACAGTTGTTGTAAGCGTTTTTTTACTTCGGTCTCAACGTTCTCTGCAGGAACGGTGATGGTCAGACGGCGCTCAAGGCCTTGAGTCGTCTCAACAGAAACTTGCATGATTTACCTCAATATTCAATTTTGGCGACTGTTCGCCTTCCTTACAAACAAAGTAATCTTCATGAGTCTTGATAAATTTTAAAGCGATTTTTCACTAAAAAGCATCCGTCACTACCATGAGATCCCATTGCTGCTCTGCCCTTCGGGCACTATGTTAAACAATAGACGCGGCATTATAACCTAATAATTATGATAGTCGAGTGTAGGGGGCAATTATTTGGACTAGTTTAGCTACGATCGAGACCAACTGCGTAAAAAACAGACTAACTGGTTCGTTAAAGCGATATTTTAGTAGGAAGTAAATAGAAGTTATTGTTGAGTGATTACTCGTTTACTTTCTTTAAGGTTAAGAAAGTGGTCGGCGATGCAGGATTTGAACCTGCGACCCCTTGGACCCAAACCAAGTGCGCTACCAAACTGCGCTAATCGCCGATAATCGTGTTGAATACTTAAATGTTGAATTTAAGACCACTTATGAGAAAGTGGTCGGCGATGCAGGATTTGAACCTGCGACCCCTTGGACCCAAACCAAGTGCGCTACCAAACTGCGCTAATCGCCGATACTCGAAGTAAATTGGGGTGACTGATGGGGCTCGAACCCACGACAACCGGAATCACAATCCGGGGCTCTACCAACTGAGCTACAATCACCACGGTATTTACTTTGTTTTCAAATGGCGCACCCGGAAGGATTCGAACCTTCGACCAACGCCTTAGAAGGGCGTTGCTCTATCCAGCTGAGCTACGGGCGCATCGAAAACTTCATAGTTTGCCTGTAAGCTATTCTATTATAAAAATAAAAGAAGTGGTCGGCGATGCAGGATTTGAACCTGCGACCCCTTGGACCCAAACCAAGTGCGCTACCAAACTGCGCTAATCGCCGATGCTTACGATTGCCTGCGAGTGACCTCGTTGACAACGGGGTGCATAATAGTGATTTGCCTGGGAGAGGTCAAACGTTTTTTGCATAAAATAAATCAATCGGTCATTTTTAGTTCATAATGGTTAAATATTGCAAAACTAAGCTGAAATTTAGACGCTTTTTTTGAAAACACCGGTTTATAACCTAAAAGCAACTTGGCGCTTCGGGCCTTTTCTGCGAAAATAGCCTGCATATTAAAAAAGCATTAATAAAATTAATTTTTTGCATACACCCCTCTTTATATGCAGATGCTTTTAAAATATAAGTATCGAAGTTTATTTAACCCCAATTAAAGGTCCCCCATGACGGCAAACATCATTGATGGTAAGGCAATCGCAAAACAAGTACGTAGTGCAGTGGCTGAGCGCGTAAGCGAACGCGTTGCAAACGGTTTACGTGCACCCGGTTTAGCAGTAGTACTGGTAGGGCTTGACCCTGCAAGCCAAGTTTACGTTGGCTCTAAGCGTAAAGCGTGTGAAGAAGTAGGATTTATTTCAAAGTCATTTGATTTACCAGCGCAAACCAGCGAAGAAGAACTACTAGCATTAATTGATGAGCTAAATAACGATGGCGAAGTAGATGGTATTTTAGTGCAACTACCGCTACCTGAAGGCCTAGATGCAGAAAAGATTTTAGAACGTATTACACCACATAAAGATGTAGATGGATTTCACCCTTACAATATTGGCCGCTTAGCGCAACGTATGCCGGCGCTGCGCCCATGTACACCCAAAGGGATTATTACCTTATTAGATTCAACGGGCGTGCGTTACAAAGGGATGCATGCGGTAGTTGTTGGTGCCTCTAATATTGTTGGCCGTCCTATGTCGCTTGAGTTATTACTTGCCGGTTGTACTACAACGGTATGTCACAAATTTACACAAGACTTAGAAACCCATGTGCGCCGCGCAGACTTATTAGTAGTGGCCGTAGGTAAACCTGAATTTATACCTGGTGAGTGGGTAAAAGAAGGTGCGATTGTGATTGATGTAGGTATTAACCGTTTAGATACAGGCAAGTTAGTGGGCGATGTTCAGTACAGTGTTGCAGAGCAAAAAGCTGATTTTATTACTCCTGTACCGGGTGGCGTTGGCCCAATGACTGTAGCAAGTTTAATTGAAAATACCCTCGAAGCATGTGAAAAATACCACAGTTAATTTAATACCAATCCGCATAATTAAGTGATCTATTTTGAGGTTGGATAAACGTGTTGATAGCAAGGCAAAAAATTCGCTATTTAGTTGTTCTAAATGAGAATTTTTTAACGCAGATAGCGACACGTTTAGCCCCTGAAAATGATTAAATATTATTGCGGATTGGTATAATGCCTTAGCATTAAAAAAGGGTTGCCAACTGGCAACCCTTTTTAGTTTAAAAGCTACTTTAACGCATTTACGCTTTACGCTTTACGCCACGTTGTTTTACCTGCTGAGTCTTCAAGCACGACACCGAGTGCATTAAGTGCATCACGTGCTTCATCTGCAGCGGCCCAATCTTTGTTTGCGCGCGCTTCATTACGTTTTACAATCAGCGCTTCGATAGTGGCTACTTCATCATCATCTTGCCCGCCTTGCAAAAACGATTCAGGTGCTTGCTGGGCAACACCAAGTACTTCGCCTATGCTGCGTAGCACAAATGCTAATTGCCCTGCTTGCTGTGTATCGGTGTCTTTAACACGGTTTAGCTCTTTAGCCAGTTCAAATAAAACCGGTAACGCCTCTGGCGTATTAAAGTCATCATTCATGGCTTTTCTAAATTTAGCCACGTACTCATTGTTTTCAATATCGCACGTTATTGGCTCAACACCACGAAGTGCTGTGTAAATACGTTCAAGCGATGAACGTGCTTGATCTAAATTCTCTTGCGAGTAATTTAGCTGGCTACGGTAATGCCCTGATATTAAAAAGTAACGAACTGATTCAGCGTCATATGTTTTTAATACCTCACGCACAGTAAAAAAGTTGTCTAATGATTTAGACATTTTTTCTTTATTTACTTGTACCATGCCTGTATGGATCCACGTATTTACATACTTGCCATTGTTTGCACAGCATGATTGCGCAATTTCGTTTTCGTGATGCGGAAACTGTAAATCAGAGCCGCCACCGTGAATATCAAAATGCTCGCCTAAATGCTTTGAGCTCATTGCTGAACATTCTATATGCCAACCCGGACGCCCTTCTCCCCACGGTGATGACCATGAAGGTTCGCCTGCTTTTGCTTTTTTCCACAATACAAAATCAAGCGGATCGTCTTTATCCTGTGCAACCTCTACGCGAGAGCCTGCTTGGAGCATACTTAAATCTTGTTGCGATAGTGCGCCGTACTGCTCAAACGTAGAAACATCAAAAAGCACGTCGCCATCGTTTGCTACGTACGCATGGCCTTTTGCAATTAAGCGCTCAACCATTTCGATAATTTCATCCATATGGTTTGTAACCGTAGGTTCAATATCTGGGCGCAACATGTTTAGGCTATCAAAGTCTTCGTGCATGGCTTTAGTCATACGCAAAGTTAGGTCATTAATTGACTCGCCATTTTCGTTTGCGCGCTTAATTATTTTGTCATCTACGTCGGTAATATTACGTACGTATTTTAAGTCGTAACCAAGGTGGCGAAGGTAGCGGACAATAACATCAAACCCGACAAATGTACGCGCATGACCGATATGACAAAAATCATAAATGGTGATACCACACACATACATGTCGATTTTGCCTTCGACCATAGGTTTAAACTGCTCTTTTTGTCGCGTGAGTGTGTTGTATATTTGTACCATTTACTTTTAGTCCTTGACTGTTTGCTGAGTTGGCTATGTTAACACTTGAAAAGCCCCCGCTCTAGCGCTTTTTATACCCAAACCTCTTCAATACGCATGTTTAAGCAGCAATTAAAACCAATTTAGGCAAGGCCTTGATTGTATGTAATAGAGGTTCTGTTGTTAAAATTAATAACACTGTAAAAATCAGTTTTAAACCACCCTGTTTATTGCTTAACAGGCTCTTGTTCTGTGCATGGTTATATATTGAAAAAAAATACCACAACGGCCAAATACCGCCTCGATATTAACCCCCTGTAAAACGCACAAGTATATACCTTGGGCAGCTTTGGATATATTGAACAAGCACTTTGTTTATCTTAGTTAACTAAGATAAAATAGCGCGACTAATTAAACCAGATATAGGAAACCACATGGTTGTTCTACACACTAATTTTGGTGACATCACCATTAAAATGTTTGAGCAAGAAGCTCCAAACACAGTTAAAAACTTTTTAGAGTACGCAAACTCAGGTTTTTACAACGGCACTATTTTTCACCGCGTAATTGACGGCTTTATGGTGCAAGGCGGTGGATTTGTACCTGGTATGGAACAAAAAGACGTTAACGACCCAATTCAAAACGAAGCAAATAATGGCCTATCTAATAAAGTAGGTACATTAGCAATGGCGCGTACGCCTGATCCACATTCAGCAACAGCCCAATTTTTTATTAACGTTAACGACAACGACTTTTTAAACCACAGCAGCGAAACTTCGCAAGGCTGGGGTTACTGTGTATTTGCTGAAGTAGTTGAAGGCATGGACGTAGTAAATAAAATTAAAGGTGTAGCAACAGGCAGCGCTGGTTTTCACCAAGACGTACCGCTTGAAAATGTAATCATCGAAAACGTTACTGTAAGCTAAACGTTTACTCATATACTGAGTAATTAAGCGGGCATGGTACATTATGTATGCGCCCGCTTTTATTTAACCTAACTAGATGCCTCTATGACTTCTCAAACCTACTTTATTGCAGACTTACACCTAAGTGAAAACCGCCCAGATATTAGCGAGGCCTTTTATCGCTTTATAAATACGCACATTATTGGTAAGCCCGTAGATGCATTGTATATTTTAGGTGATTTTTTTGAAGTATGGGTTGGGGATGACTACGTAACAGAATTGGCTAGTGAGGTAGCAAAGCATTTAAAAGCCGTTAAAGATGGCGGTACACCAGTGTACTTTATACACGGTAATCGCGATTTTATTATGCGTGAGCAATACGCTAAACGCGCAGGTATGGTATTGCTAAACGAGCAAACGGTTATAGATTTATATGGCACTCCCACTGTTATTTTGCACGGTGATGAAATGTGTACCCAAGATATTGAGTATCAAAAGTTTCGTAAAAAAAGTCGCGGTTGGTGGTGGCCTAAATTAATGTTAGCAATGCCACTATGGTACAGAAAAAAAATTGCTCGCAATGCCAGAGAAAAAAGCAAATTAAGCCAAGCCGACAAACCCATAGAAATTTTAGACGTAGTAGATGACGCAGTACTAGCGATGTTTGCCAAGTATAATGTAAGCAACATGATACACGGCCACACCCACCGCCCTAACGTACACACTTACTCTGTAGGTAAGCAAACACTAACACGCACTGTGCTTGGTGATTGGTATACTCAAGGCTCATATTTAGTGGTTACTCCGCAAGGTCAAAAACTCATTAATACGCCCTTCGCATAATCTCAAATCCTGACTATTATTTAAGTACTTTTTGGTAATAGGATAAGGATATATGTATAAAGCTATTTATTGTTTGGTGCTTTGTTGCATTTTTTCCAAAGGATATGCCTCAGAAAATTGGCAGCTCGTCGCCGAAAACTCCCCACCCTATATTGGTGAGCGCTTAATTGATAACGGCTGGGTTACTGCCTTAACTAAAGCGGCCTTAGCTAATCAAAATATTAATAACGACATCGAGTTTACCAGCTGGAACAGGGCGCTGGAGCTTACCAAAATAAATAAAAAAGATGCAATTTTAGGCGCTTTTTATACAAAGTCGCGTACTGATCTTTTTTATTATTCTCGCCCACTTGCTAACGTATACGTTGGACTATTTAAGCTCAAAGACAGACAAATAAACTATGACGGCAGTATGGACTCTTTACAGCCATACAGTATTTGTAAAGGCGTTGGCTACGCAGTAAGTGAAGTTTTTTCTGAAAGTAATGGCCTGGCCGTAACCTCAACTCGCGGGTTAATTAACAGTTTATATATGCTTCAAAAAGGACGAATAGACTTAGTAGCAGGCACTAAAGAAGTGGGTGAATACTGGTTAAAAAACACCGAAAAACTTAATGAACCCGGCGCGCCACAAGTTGAATATATTTCGCCCGATTTAGAGCATCATCAACTGCATGTTATGTTTCCAAAGTCTGACCCTGATGCAAAACAAAAAAGAGACGCGCTTGAACAAGGCTTTTCTACTATTTTATACAATGGCACCGCAAAAGAGCTATTAGTAAAACATGGCTTTTCTCAAAGCACGGCGCTTGAGCTCATAGACTTTATAGAAAGAAGTAGCACACCTAACTAACCGGTGTGCTTGAAGAGCTAAATAACACTGCTTTAATTAGTAACTAGTGCAGGAGCGCCACTGTGAAATTTAAAGTCTTCATCAGGGCTAGTGATCAAATCAGCCTCAATTTTACCAAAAAAGTCGACTCGCTCAGTAATATCAAAATCAGCAATTTCTTGTGCCAGTGTTAAGTAATCTTGATAATGGCGCGCCTCAGAGCGAAGCAATGAAATATAAAAATCGCCTAAGCGTTTATCAACATGTGGAGCAAGTGCAGCAAAACGCTCACATGAGCGAGCCTCAATATAAGCACCTACAATTAGTTTATCGACTAATGCATTAGGCTCAAACGTTTTAACGTTACGTAGCATCCCTTTAGCGTAACGACACGGTGTAATACTGCGGTACTCTACTCCATACTCGTCCATTATTTCGAGCACTTGATAAAAGTGATGTAATTCTTCCTTTATTAGCATCACCATTTTATCTATTAAATCTTGCCCGTAAGGTGAGTTAGACTTTGGGATAATAGATTTTGTAAGTTTATTTTTAGCCGCTAAATCACGCCAATTACCTTCACGTTTATAAATAAGTGTTTCAAAGGGCTTTAGCCATTCAAGTAATGCATCGCTGCTGTCTTTATCTACCGCGTACTTACGAATTAAAAACATTGCACTTTGCGCTGCTTTTAACTCACAAATTAAGTGATCGATTAAAATAATCGATAAATTTTCTTTTTTTACTGCCTCAACAACCCATTCATTTGGGGTTTCGCACAATAAAAAATTATTAATAGGGGCTAAAAGTTCGCTATGTGGCACAGGGCTGCTCGTTACTTCAAATAAAAAAAAGCCATTTTAACACGAAAAATAACGAAGAATAAAACGAGCTAAAACAACCTCTTTAAAATGTTAATAAGCAGTTAACTTGACTTTGTATATGAACTAAACCATAAATATAGATACTGTATAAAAAACAAACTAACTAAAACTGAATTATAACCAACAGTAATACGTTCCTTTTATGGAGTACCGCTATGATACTGAACCACCTGTGGGGCATTTATGCTCATCCACTCGAAGAATGGCAAACAATAGATAACCGCCACGAAAGCCTGACTTATAGCCTGTCGCATATTTTACTTATTGCATTATTTCCATCGATTATGGGGTATTACTCATCGGTGTATTTAGGCTGGAGTATTGGTGCGGGCAACCCAGTATTTTTAACACATGAAAGCGCACTGCTAATTGCCGTGGCTATGTATGGTGCGTTAATAGCCGGTGTGTTTGCACTGGCCTATTTAGCCCATTGGATGGCCGTTACATTTGGTGCTAAACCTACCTTTACACAAACGCTTGAACTTGCCGCTTATACTGCTACACCCGTGTTTATGTCGGCCTTAGCCGCTTTTTTACCTGAGCTGTGGTTTGTTGTTTGCGTAGGTATGATTGCCCTAGCCTACTCGGTGTACTTGCTTTATACAGGCGTGCCAATACTAATGCATATTCCACAAGAGCGCGGCTTTATTTATGCCAGCTCTGTTGTTACCTGCGGGCTAATTTTATTGGTAATAATTTTAGCTGTAACCGCAATACTTTGGACTAACGGCATTGTGAGTCCAATGTTTACCTAATCAACCACGTTGTTTGATATGAAGTGTTCCCTTTCTTTCCTTCGCAAAAAAGGAGCTAATTAGCTCCTTTTTTTATGTCTAATTATGTTTAATCACACATTAATCAGCTTCGTTGGCATCTTGATTGTGTATTTCAAGGCCTGATGACATGGCGTTTTCGCGGTTACTTTTAGCCGAGTCGTTACGCAATTGATCAATATGGTTTAAGTAATCTTGATCGATATCACCGGTAATGTATTGCCCATCAAATACAGAGGTTTCAAACTTAGTAATTTCTGGGTTTTCTTGGCTTACAGCGGCAATTAAATCGTTTAGTGATTGAAAAATTAAGCCATCAGCACTGATGCTTTGGTTAATATCTTCAACTTCGCGGCCATGCGCAATAAGCTCTGCGGCAGATGGCATATCAATACCATACACATTAGGAAAACGAATTTCTGGTGCTGCTGAGGCAAAATACACATTTTTTGCTCCGGCTTCACGGGCCATTTCTACAATTTGTGCCGAGGTTGTACCGCGTACAATTGAATCATCAACCAGTAAAACGTTTTTACCTTTAAACTCACGGTCAATCGCATTTAGCTTTTGACGCACTGACTTTTTACGCATTTCTTGGCCAGGCATGATAAATGTACGACCAATATAACGGTTTTTAACAAAGCCTTGGCGGTAAGGTAAATCAAGCATGCGGGCAATTTCTAACGCCACATCGCATGAGGTTTCAGGAATTGGGATAACAACATCAATGTCTTTATCGCTCCACTCACGCGCAATTTTTTCACCCAGTTTAGTACCCATATTTACACGCGTTGCGTAAACCGACATACGATCGATGGTTGAATCTGGGCGAGCAAAATAAACAAACTCAAAAATACACGGCGCATAAGAGGCTTTTTCAGCACAACTTTGTGAATGAAATTGGCCATCTTCAGTTACGTAAATCGCTTCACCTGGTGCAACGTCACGCACAAATTCAAAGCCGTCTGGCTTTAATGCTACGCTTTCTGAGGCAAACATGTACTCAGTGCCTTTAGGGGTTTCACGCTTACCAAATACCAAAGGACGGATACCATTAGGGTCACGAAATGCTAAAACACCGTGGCCAATAATCATCGCAATAGCGGCGTAGCCACCGGTTACTTTGTTGTTTACTTCGGTTACTGCAGTGAAGATGTCTTCAGCGTCTAAATGTAATTTGTCAGACTTACTTAGCTCATGTGCCATGATATTAAGTAGTATTTCTGAGTCAGACGTTGTATTAACGTGACGACGCGCTTCTGAGAACAGTTGCTGCTTTAGAGTTTCAGCATTGGTTAAATTACCATTGTGCGCAAGCGCAATACCAAATGGTGAATTAACGTAAAACGGCTGCGCTTCAGATGAACTTGACGAGCCAGCAGTAGGGTAACGTACGTGGCCAATACCAATTGTGCCTTGTAGTCGTTTCATATGGCGGGTGTGAAACACATCCTTTACTAGGCCATTTGCTTTGCGCAAGCTAAACGTATTGTTTTCAATGGTAATGATGCCCGCGGCATCTTGACCTCGGTGCTGCAAAACAGTTAAGCCATCATAAATCGCCTGATTAACAGGAGATGTTCCGACTATCCCAACGATACCACACATGTAATTTATCCTCGCCGATTAACGGTTTACTGAATTTAAAAAGCTCGAGTTGTTTTCTAGGTACGAAAAGAACCATTCAACAACAAAGCCAAATTCTGGAATCAAAATAGAATTGCCCCACCAGTGCGTGTTTGGTGCACCAGTAAAAGCATCAAGAAAGAAGAGTAACGCGCTCACGACCAACACGCCTCGTAACGCACCAAAAACAATGCCGAAGACACGATCGGTGCCAGATAAACCAGTACGTTGTACAAGCTCACCTAAAATGTAGTTTAGTAAACCGCCTAACAGTAGCGTCGCAAAGAAGAGTATGGCAATGGCCGCCGCATTTCTTAAAAGGGGTTCAGAAATACTTGTTAGGAAGGAAGCTAAATATTGGTAAAACAAACTAGAGATGATAAATGCGCAAGCCCATACTGCTAATGACATAGCTTCTTTAACAAAGCCGCGTATTAAACCGATGATGGTAGACAGTGCAATGATGCCAAGAATGGCGTAATCAACCCAGATCATATTAACCAATTAGTCGCTATTTTGGGGCGCATTCTATACCCAAACCTCGTTAATATGCAAGTTAAAGCGGGAGATAACCAGCAACTAGCACGTACAAAAACTTATCACTTTAACGGCTATTTTTAGCCCTTAAAAACAAAAAAAGCCTTACTATAGTAAGGCCTTTTAAAATCAATTAGAGACACTGTATTGGGTGACTTTACCGTTTAACTTGGTAAGCGCTTTAAGCTCGGGTAACTTTTTGGTCAGCTCCCCCTTATCAAGCGAGGGCCCAACAAACACTTTAGTCAATGTGCCGTTTGGCGTTTTAATTGGTTTTGTAAACGTTTTAAAGCCTTTCGCTTTAAGCTTAGCTTGTAAGGCCTTAACATTGGCGGCATGGGAAAAACTACCTAGCTGAATTACATAGGCCATATCAGTGAGGTTTTCTTCACTTTTACGTGGCGCAATAGGTTTTGCTTTTACCGGCTCTGGCGCTTTCGCTACAGGCTCTGGCGCAGTTTGAGGCTCTATGCTTGCTTCGACTATTTCAGGCTCAGCTGCGTATTGGCTTTGTTTGCTTGTCAGCACATCGTCATCGGCAGCTATGTCTTCAATTTGCTCTTGTTTTAAAGGCTCAGCCTGCGCTACTTTTTCATCTATAGACTCTTGAAGGTCAATAGTTTTAAACTCAGAGCGTTCAGGGATAGCTTTAAAGCCCTCTTTGTAGTGGACCTTTTCGCCATCGAGTATATTAGGAATAAACACAATTGCTGCGATCACCACAATACTGGTTCCGACTAAACGATTTATAAAACCTGAGTTCACCGACTTTCTCTCTATTTTTTAAAGTAGTTTATAGCATCTGCAACAGTAAAAAATGACCCAAACACAATTAAAAGCGTATCACTTTGCTGTGTAGGCATAATTACATTAAGTGCTTCGTGCACACTATTATAGCGTTCATGCGTGCCTGTATGAGGTATAGTTTGCAACGCCGCGGCCATATTTTCAACGTTATCGCCACGAGGTATATGCAAGCTAGTAAGAGACCAGTGATCAATTACATGGCTTACCTCTTTAAGTACACCCGCTTTATCTTTATCAGCAAGCATAGCGACTAATGCATGAATTTTAAAGCCTTTATCTTTATAGCTTGCAAGCTTTAGTGCTAAATAACGAGCAGATTCGGGGTTGTGAGCTACATCGGTAAACACTAAAGGTGCAGTGCTTAACTGCTCAAAGCGCCCCTCAACAACTAAGTTAGCTAAACAATGCTTAATTACCTCATCACTTGGCAATAAATTTAGCACAGCTAGGGTTGTTAAGGCCGTTGCTGCATTTTGTGCAGGGATAGCTGGCTTATCTAACAGCAAATTATGATTTTTATATTGCCATGTAAAATGCGCTTCGTGCTCTTTGAATATAAAATCAGTACCGGATATAACCATGCCTGCTTTAATCTCAGCACCGTAATCGGTCATTGTATGTGGTATGTTTAAATCACCAATAATAGCCGGCGTGTTTTGACGAAATATACCTGCTTTGTCATAAGCAACTAACTCTCGTGTATCGCCTAGGTATTCTTTATGATCTAAATCTATGGTGGTGATCACGCTTGCATAAGGTGTAACAATATTGGTGGCATCAAAGCGCCCGCCCAAACCAACCTCAAGCAGCACATAATCAACTTCAAAGCGTTTAAAAATAGCCAGCGCACCTAGGGTGCCATATTCAAAATACGTAAGCGCCGTGCTAGCGCGACCTTGCTCTAGCGTGTTAAAGGCATCAACATGGTATTGATCATCGAGCTCTTGCCCATTTATGCGCACACGCTCGTTGTATCTAATTAAATGAGGAGAGGCATACGTACCTACGCTGTAACCTTGCGCAAGTAATAGCGATTCTAAACAGCGTGCAGTTGTGCCTTTGCCGTTTGTGCCGCCAATAAGAATAATTTTGCTGGAAGTGTTTAATAAGCCAATGTTATTTGCAACAGTAGCAACGCGTTCGAGTCCCATTTCAATATTTGCAGGGTGAACACTCTCTAAATAACAAAGCCAATCATCAAGGCTTGATGATTGGCTAGGAATTGTATTTGTCATAGCGTGTAATCAGTAAAGCTGAAATTTACGCTACTCTATGCTCTTGTTCGGTAGAAGGCAAGTTCATAAATTTAGCAAGTACGCGTGCTAATGTGTCGCGCATTTCACGACGGTCAATAATCATATCAATTGCACCGTGCTCTAATAAGAACTCACTGCGTTGAAAACCTTCTGGCAAGGTTTCACGTACTGTTTGCTCAATTACGCGCGGGCCCGCAAAGCCAATTAAGGCTTTTGGCTCAGCTACGTTAATATCACCTAACATCGCTAATGATGCAGAAACGCCACCCATGGTTGGGTCGGTCATTACTGATATAAACGGCAGGCCTTTTTCGCTCATTTTAGCAAGCGCAGCGCTGGTTTTAGCCATTTGCATAAGCGACATAAGCGCTTCTTGCATACGTGCACCACCTGAGGCAGAGAAACACACTAATGGCATGTTGTGCTCTAAACATTGGTCTACGGCATCAACAAAACGTGCGCCTACAACCGAAGCCATTGAACCACCCATAAATGAGAATTCAAAAGCAACCGCAGCAACAGGAATACCCTTTAAGCGGCCCTTCATTGCTACTAACGCGTCTTTTTCGCCACTTGATTTTTGGGCTGCGCTAATACGGTCTGAGTATTTTTTAGAGTCTTTAAACTTTAATACATCTTTAGGCTCGTGCTCAGTGCCAAGCTCCGTGCGGTCACCCTCATCTAAAAAGTGCTCTAAACGTTTACGGCCGCTCACACGCATGTGATGGTCGCATTTAGGACATACGTTTAATGATTTTTCTAGTTCAGCTTTATATAAAATTGAATCGCAAGCTGTACATTTAGCCCAAACGCCTTCTGGAATTTCTTTACGACCTGACGACTTAGTCGTTTTAGGTAAGATTTTTTCTAACCAACTCATTTGCAACTCTCTTAATGCTGTTCTGTGTCGCGAGTCTGCTAATAAGTAGCAGACAGATTTTTTCAATTAAAACATGAATTACACAAACACGGTATAAAAAACTGGTCTTAGTAGTTAGATAAACGCTTATAAATTCAACACTAACATTCCGAGTCAGGTAAAAATAATGGCCCTAGTGGGGTTTTAGGAATATTAAAGTGTTCTGGGTAATCTACATCTACTAAATAAAGACCCGCGGCTTTTGCTGTGGCACTTGCTTTAGCACGTTCTTTTAAATCTAATAGCTCTTTTAACCATACAGGTTGGTGCTTGTGAAGGCCTATATCCATCAAACAGCCGGTAATATTTCGCACCATATGGTGTAAAAAAGCGTTCGCTTTAATATCAATAATAACGTAATCGCCCTGGCGATGTACCGATAAATGATGAATAGTTCTGTTTGCTGTATTAGCTTGGCAATGCAGCGCTCTAAAAGAGGTAAAGTCGTGCTCGCCAATTAAGTACTGACACGCCTCTTGCATTTTTGTTTCATCAAGTGGGTGATGAAAATGCGTAACGCCTTCATTCATAACTGCGCCTCTATAAGCGTAATTATAAATAACATAACGATAACGACGCGCTGTTGCGCTAAAGCGTGCATGAAAGTCTTCACTAACAGGTTGAGCAAAACGAATCGCTATATCTTTAGGGAGTAACGTGTTCATTCCCATAGTAAATGCAACCATCTCACGGGGAGCATGGGTTTCAAAGTGTACAACTTGACCAGTGCCATGTACTCCTGCATCTGTGCGGCCCGCACACACTATTTCAACCGGATGATTACAAATGCTCGACAACGCTTTTTCTACTTCTTGTTGTACGCTATTTACATGAGACTGACGTTGCCACCCACTGTAACGTGCGCCGTTGTATTCAACTCCAAGTGCTACTCGCATAATTACTGCTTTACCTACTGTGCTAATGAACGGGGCATTTTATGCTATCTCGCGGTGCAATAAAAGTAACCTAGTCTATTTATAGTTATTCGCAAAATTAAGTAATTTATTTTACCCCAATAAAACACAGCGATAAGTTAGTGAGCTTTTAACGTCTTGGGTTTAATAAACATCTAAAACTAATTAAGTGCTTTTATAGGTTAGAGTTATTCGTACCTATAAAAAAACCGCATTAACAAAGCTAATGCGGTTTTTATAATCATGAATGCTCTAGTTAAGTTTAGCTTTTAAACTTTGCGCTTCTTCTTGTACATCTTCAGGGCCACTTTCAATAACATCTTCAATCACTTTAAGGGCTGAGTCAAAGTCGTCAATTTCAATGTATGCTCTTGCCAAATCAAGCTTGGCAGAATAACCACCGCTTTCTAAGTCAACATCTGTTGGGTTATCGCCTGCCAGTAACGAATCAAAGTCACTTAACCCTACGTCCATATTAACCTCGTCATAGGGTTCGTGCTCAAGTACTGAGTCATCGCTTTGCTCAAGTAGCGCGTCAATATCAACAAAATCATCGGTTGTAGCCTGCTGATCATTTTGCGAAGGCTCTTCTTGCACCGCTTTCGCTTCAACTTCAGTGTCTAAGTCTTCGTTTAATAGGCTATCAAAGTCGACATCAAATTCGCTGCTATCTTCTAAATTTAACTCATCCGGTTCACCTAACTCACTAAGCAACGCATCAAAATCGGTTTGCGTTAAGTCAGCCATAAATTCATCGTCTAGCTGCTCGTCGGGTATAACGTCTTCATTAGTTTGATCATCAGCAGCCTGTGTTAGCTCGGCTTCTAATTGCGAATTTGTTATTTCATCTTCAACGTATTCTGAAAGTGCTTGTTCTAAAATTGCATCGTCAAAATCAGGTTGTTCCTGCGCACTATCCTTTGCTTGCGCTTCACCTAGAGGTTCCTCTTGCGGTAAAGGCGCATCAAGCTCATCGTCAATCAGCGGCTCGTCATCTAGGTCGGCTTCTAACGCATCAATACCAGTGTTACCAGCAAGTGCATTTGCTAAGTCTTGCTCAGCTTGGCTTGGCGCCATACCGCTTGCTTGTCCATCAAGTTCATCACCTTGTAACTCTTGCGGACTATATGATTGCTGAGCATCTAAATCAATTTCGTCATCGTTATCAAGCTCTAACTCAGGGTACTCGTCAAGTTCTTCACTTGGAGTTACTTGCTCATCTAATAAAGCATTAAGCTCGTCGTCTAGCTCATCAACGCTTTGCAATAAATCATCATCGAAAACCCCTTCGTCTTCATCCGTATTTTCAGATAAATCTAGCTGGCTTTCATCATCAAAGTCGTCTTCTAAGCTATCTAATTCACTGCCTGAAAGTGCGTTTGCTAAGTCTTGTTCAGCTTGGCTTGGCTGCATGCCTGTTGCATCACCATCAAGCTCATCTCCCAATAACTCATCAGGTAGATATTGCTGTTGCTCTGTTACATCTAACGTCTCGGGCTTATCATCTGAAAAGTCTATATCATCACTAAGCGTATCATTTACAGCATCATTTTCAGGTTGAGTATTTAAAAGCGGACTCGCTGGTGTTTCTGGTGAATCAAGCGGATCGTCACCTAAGTCAACCTCTACCTCTTCAATGTCATCATCAAGATCATCTAACGCCCAATCAGGGTTTTCAACATAGTCTTCGTCTGTAGCCTGCTGTAGCTCGTTGAGTAATTCATCAACACTTTTTAGGGTATCGTCAGTGTACTCTTCCTGTGCATCTTCTGGGTCGAGTAACGTTTCTGAACTATCTGTAAAGTCAGTGTTTTCAAGCAAGTCAGCATCAAGCTCTGGTTCCTCGAGAAGTTCAGGCTCGTCTGCAAGCTCGGGCTCATCTGCAAGCTCGGGTTCTTCTACAAGCTCTGGTTCCTCGAGAAGCTCAGGCTCCTCTTCAAGCTCAGGCTCTTCTTCGAGATCTGGTTCTTCCCAAAGCTCAGGCTCACCTTCAAGCTCTGGCTCATCTGCAAGCTCGGGTTCTTCTACAAGTTCAGGTTCTTCTACAAGTTCAGGCTCATCTACAAGTTCAGGCTCATCTGCAAGCTCTGGTTCTTCTACAAGCTCTGGTTCTCCTGCAAGCTCTGGCTCATCTACAAGTTCACGCCCATCTGCAAGCTCTGGTTCCTCGAGAAGCTCTGGCTCATCAATAAGTGAAGACGCTAATGTTTCAATATCATCTTCGTCAAAATCTTCCTGTGCATCAGCTAGATCTTCGACTGAATCAGCTAATGCGCTATCAATATCTCGCTCTGTATCATTATCTGTTGCTACTTGAGCGGCAGGTGAATCTTCAACTTCATCAATTAGGCTGTCTATGTCGTCTAAATCAAAGTCATCGCTTTCTTCAACTAGCGCATCAGCAGGAGCTTCTTCGGTTGTATCGCCGGCTTCATCAATTAAGCTGTCTATGTCGTCTAAATCAAAGTCATCGCTTTCTTCAACTAGCACATCAGCAGGGGTTTCATCAGGTGTATCGCCTGCTTCATCAATTAAGCTGTCTATGTCGTCTAAATCAAAGTCATCGTTTTCTTCAACCAGCGCATCAGCAGGGGTTTCTTCGGTTGTATCGCCGGCTTCATCAATTAAGCTGTCTATGTCGTCTAAATCAAACTCATCGTTTTCTTCAACCAGCGCATCAGCAGGGGTTTCATCAGGTGTGTCGCCCGCGTCATCAATTAAGCTGTCTATGTCGTCTAAATCAAAGTCATCGTTTTCTTCAACCAGCGCATGAGCAGGGGTTTCTTCGGTTGTATCGCCTGCGTCATCAATTAGGCTGTCTATGTCGTCTAAATCAAAGTCATCGCTTTCTTCAACTAGCGCATCAGCAGGGGCTTCATCAGGTGTATCGCCCGCTTCATCAATTAAGCTGTCTATGTCGTCTAAATCAAAGTCATCGCTTTCTTCAACCAGCGCATCAGCAGGGGTTTCATCAGGTGTATCGCCGGCTTCATCAATTAAGCTGTCTATGTCGTCTAAATCAAAGTCATCGTCTTTTGGTGATTCTTTATCAGCTTGTTGATCTAATAATTCATCAATATCAAAGTCATCATCCTCTTCTTGGGCTAGCTCTTCGCTTAAGGCGGCCAACTCATCATTGCTTTCTAAGCTGCTATCTGCGGTAGGTTGCTCAACCTCAGGCAAGTCAATTTCAGGCAGGCTATCGTCCTCGTCAAATAAATCGTCTAGGTCGTCACTGCTTAAAATATCGTCCGAATCTTTTGTATCATCTAGATCAAGGTCAATTTCATCATCTTGTTTTTCATCTACAGGTTCATCAAAGCCCTGCTGCATGAAAACGTCTAACTCGTCCCCTTCACTGCCTTCGTCATCAAAAACAATATCATCACTTAATAGGCTTTCTAATTCGTCTTGATCGAGCAAGTTTTCTGAATCAGAAAATTCATCGTCTAACGCATCATCGAGAGAATCATCAAATGCAATATCATCCTCTGGCAAAATATCGTTGCTATGATTGTCATCTAGTTGAATATCTAAATCATCAAGCGGGTCAGGAATGATTGGATCGTCTAACGCATCATTACTTTGCGGCTCGTCTTCGGTAAAGCTGGGCGTTTGTGGCAGAAAATCATCGTCATCTTGAGTTTCTTCGTCTTTGTTGGCTCGCTTTCGTAAAAACATCACCACAGCAAAAATAATTAATAACGCAGGAATGGTCATTAATAAAATAAGTACAAGTGGGTTAGACATTAAAGCGCCTAGGTCAAAAGATTCTTCTTTTGGTACTTCTTGCACTTTTTGCTGAGCTATTATTTCGTTTTGTTTTTCTATTAGCTCTTTTAGCTGCTTTTGAATTTCGCTGTCTTGACCTAGCTGTTCTTTTACATTGGCGAGCTCTTTTGAAATACCCGACAATTGTTTTTTGAGATTATTATTCTCAGCTAATATTTCTTCTACATTATTAACCGAGCTTTTAAATTGCTGCTGCAGCTCTACAAGCTTATTACCTTGCTGCGTTTTTATTTCATTTAATTCTTTTTGGATTTCTTTTTTAGCGTCGTCAACATCGGCTTTACGAGCTTGTGTTACTTTAGTTTGCGCGGCGTTAATTTCACTGGTGGTTAGTGTGCCATTTTTCTTTTTTTCCCACAGCGCGTCATCTTGCTCTGAGCGTTGTTTAGCAAGCTGTGGATTTACGCGCCTAATTTCCGCTAAGGTGGGTATTTTTAAATATGCACCACTTTGCATGTGGTTTAGGTTTTGTTCTAAAAAAGAATTAGGGTTCTTGTTATACAAGGCTTGCATAACTTGGTAGATACTAACTGAGTTATCTGGGCGTACTTTGGCAGCAATACGCCATAGTGTATCGGTTGGCTTTATAGGCCCTATTGATCGCCCTTGCGCACCATAGTCAGCGCCTTTTGGCCCCTTTAATTGGGTGCTGTCTTGAGAGTAAATTGGAGTTACTACCAATGCAGACGCTAATATAATAAGTGAAGCTAAACCGCGCATGCTGATCCTTTAATGTGTAAATGTTAAATGCTTTGCTATTTATTTAGCTGCTCAACATTAATTATTCTTGCCGTAACCAGCCAAATAGCTGATCTACATTTGTTATTACAATCTATTTTTATTGCAAGCTCTATTCCAGTTACAAACTATAAACCAGTTGCGGCCTAATATCCATTGCAACGCTTTGAAAATAAATACCTTAAAACTTTATTCTTAATACTATTTTATCGTGATAGATCAAGGCGTTTAGTTTAGTAGCAACGCTAAGCGGCAATAATTTGGCTCCCTTAAATACAAAAGCGGCAAACTATAAAAGTTTGCCGCTTAATTTACACACAATATTAGTGGGTATTTATAAGTAGTTAGCGATTAACTCTTCCGCTATTTGCACACTATTAGTGGCAGCCCCTTTACGGGTGTTATCACTTACAACCCACATATTTAAACCATGAGGGTGCGAAATATCGGCGCGTAAGCGGCCCACATAAACTGTATCATTACCACTAGCGTCTGAAACCGCGGTTGGGTAATCGCCCTCATCTTCAATAAGCTCGACTCCTGGGGCATCATTTAAAAGCTGTTTAACGTGCTCAAAGTCATACGGCATGCGTGTTTCAATGTTGATTGACTCAGAGTGGCCAAAAAATACAGGTACACGTACACAGGTTGGGTTAATAGCAATAGTGGTATCACCCAAGATTTTATGCGTTTCGTTTACCATTTTCATTTCTTCGCGCGTGTAGCCGTTATCTTCAAAGGTATCTATTTGAGGGATAACGTTAAATGCAATTTGCTTAGGAAAAATTTCGTTTTCCATTGGGCGAGCGTTCATTAAATTAGCTGTTTGCTTTGCTAATTCATCTACGGCTTCTTTACCTGCACCAGATACAGCTTGGTATGTAGATACATTAATGCGGTCAATACCATAAGCATCGTAAATTGGTTTAAGCGCTAGCATCATTTGAATAGTAGAGCAGTTAGGGTTTGCAATAATATTGCGGTTTCTAAAGTCTTCAAGGCTTGCTGCATTAACTTCTGGTACCACTAGAGGTACTTCAAAATCATTTCTAAAATGTGAGGTGTTATCAATTACAACACAGCCCGCATCGGCTGCAATTGGCGCGTATTTTTCTGATACACTGCCACCAGCTGAAAACAAACCTATGTGTGCTTGGCTAAAGTCAAAGCCTTCTACGTCTTGTACTTCAATGGTTTCACCACGAAACTTTATGTCTTCACCTGCGCTGCGGCTACTGGCTAGTAAAAAAAGTTGGTCTACCGGAAATTTACGATCTTCCAGGGTTTCAATAATTTGACGACCTACTAAGCCTGTAGCGCCAAGTACAGCAACGTTATATTTTTGCGACATATTTTATCCTCTTTAAGCAGTGTTAAAACAACACTACTAGTTAAATTAGTTTGCGGTGTTAAAGCCAAGCTGAGCGAGTGCATCTGTATGCTGTGCACTCCCTTTTACCGTTAAAGTGCTAAACTCACGCCTTACTGGGTAGTTTTTACGTAAACTATCAAACCCGTCTTTTGCTAAGTTGCGCAGCAAAATGCCATCATCACGGCGTACGTCGTAAATTAAATGCACTAAACGCGCAATATCAGCCTCAGTAAAGCTGCTTTGTAAACTTAGGCTTGTAACAGCAGGTTGTGGTAAAAAATCAGCAAGAGATTTTTCTGCGGTTACGCCTTTTAATTTACACAATGCTTGGTACAGCATTTGTGTGCCGCGGGCTTTTCCTTCAAGGGTATGGCCGGCAATGTGCACGCTGGCATAGCGCACATGATCAAGCAATGGAATTAAAATGTTAGGCTCGTTTTCCCAAACATCCAAAACCAAATCTAAGTCTGCCCCTTGCTCCATAACCGATAACAAAGCTTGATTATCAATTACTTCTCCACGGCTCGCATTTATAACTGCTAACCCAGGCTTTAACGCTTTAAGGCGTTTTTCATCAATTAAATGATGCGTTTTGTGCTTACCGGTTTTAATCAGCGGTACATGAAAGGTAACCGCATCTACGCGCTCAAGTAGTTCGTCAAGCTCAACATGCTCGGCTAATAATCCCTGCTCATGTTTAATTGGGTCACATAATAAAACATCAACATTAAGTGCTTTTAGTTTTTGTGCTAAACAGCTGCCAATGTTACCCACCCCAACAATACCTATTGTTTGACCACTTAAAGGGGCTGCGTTTTCTTGGCTTAAGGCAAACAAGCTACTTATTACATACTCAGCCACCGCAATTGCATTGCAGCCAGGGGCACTACTAAAGGCAATACCTTTATCGTTTAGTAACTGAGTATCTATATGATCAACACCAATAGTGGCGGTACCTACAAAGCTTAATTTATTAGCGTGGGCAAGCAAGTCACTGTTTACTTTAGTAACCGAACGCGTAAGTAATACATCAACATCAATTAACGCATCGGGTGCTAAGTTTCGTCCATCAAAGCGCGTTACCTCACCAAAGTCTGCAAAATACTGCTCAACTAAAGGCATGTTTTGATCGGCAAGAATCTTCATTGGGGAGTCCGTATGGCAAAATGAGGCGCTATTGTAACGAACAACCGAGCCATTACACAAACTAAAAAGCCGAGCAATGCTCGGCTTTTAATCACTATAAAGAGAAAACGAATTAACCTTTATATTTGCTCATAACTAATGTGGCGTTTGTACCACCAAAGCCAAAGCTATTAGACATAACAGTATTAAGCTGTGCATCACGGCGCTCAGTTACAATGTTAAGGCCTTGTGCTTGCTCATCTAGCTCATCTACGTTAATAGATGGCGCTACAAAGTCGTTTTCCATCATTAAAATTGAGAAAATAGCTTCGTGAACACCCGCAGCACCCAGTGCGTGACCCGTTAATGATTTAGTCGCACTAATAAGCGGCGAGTTACCACCAAACACCTCTTGAATAGCGCCTAGCTCTTTAACATCGCCTACTGGCGTAGAGGTACCGTGCGTGTTTAAGTAATCAATTGGTGTATCAACACCTTGCATTGCTTGGCGCATACAGCGTACTGCGCCTTCACCTGACGGTGCTACCATGTCGTAGCCATCAGATGTAGCACCATAGCCTACAATTTCTGCGTAAATATGTGCGCCACGAGCAAGTGCATGCTCAAGCTCTTCTACTACAACAATACCGCCACCAGCAGAAATAACAAAACCATCGCGGTTTGCATCGTACGTACGTGATGCTTTTTCTGGTGTTTCGTTATATTTGGTAGATAACGCGCCCATTGCGTCAAATTCCATTGCAAGAGTCCAGTGGAGCTCTTCACCACCACCGGCAAAAATAACATCTTGCTTGCCTAATTGAATTTGCTCAACAGCGTGGCCAATACAATGTGCAGATGTTGCACACGCAGAGCTTATAGAATAGTTAACGCCTTTAATTTTAAATGGCGTTGCTAAACAAGCCGATGTCGTGCTTGCCATCGTACGCGGAACCATATAAGGACCTACACGCTTTACGCCTTTTTCGCGCAAAATATCGGCCGCTTCTACTTGCCACTTTGAAGAGCCACCACCAGAGCCAACTAATAAACCCGTGCGCTCATTAGATACTTGCTCATCAGATAAGCCAGCGTCTTCAATTGCTTGCTTCATAGAAATATAAGAGTAAGCAGCAGCATCACCCATAAAGCGCATTGCTTTACGGTCTACGTGTTCTTTAACATCAATATCAATTTTGCCCGATACATTACTACGTAAGTTGTAATCGGCAAATTCTTGGTTAAAAGCAATACCGCTTTTGCCCGCTTTTAGTGACTCTAATACTTCTTGTTTGTTATTACCGATGCTTGATACAACACCGATACCCGTAATTACGGCTCTTCTCATGGGTAATTCCCTTAGCTTGATACTAAATTACTGTGTATTTTACGCTGTTTTTAGGTGTTAAGTGGTCAGCTTTCTAGCGTACACCTGTACTCTGAATTTAATAGCTTATAAATAACGCCAGACTATTTCAAAGAAAACCCGTAAAATAATTAAAAAATACTGTCTAAAAATTTAATAAGTCATGATAAAAAACGCCCAAATACACTTTAATGAAGTAGGCACACCAGTAGCCGATAACTTTGACGATGTTTATTTTTCTAATGACGACGGCCTTGCTGAATCGCATTACGTGTTTTATCAACAAAACAATATACAGGCGCGGTTACAAAATCATGACCAAACGCATTTTGTTATTGCCGAAACCGGTTTTGGTACTGGTTTAAACTTTTTAAATGCATGGCAACACTTTAATGACCACCTTGCCAATCAACAAGTTCAAAATCAAGTAGACAAACGGGTTAAGCGGTTGCATTTTATCTCGTTTGAAAAATACCCGCTTAATGCTGATGATCTAAAAAAAGCACTGCAAGCGTGGCCAACATTAAACAAGCTTAGTGACGAATTAATAACGCACTACCCTATAAACTTAGGCGGCTGTCATCGTATAGAATTTAATAACGGCCAAGTTATTCTTGATTTGTATTTTGGCGACGTGCTTGATTCAATAAATGCAATGAGCTACCCGCAATCAGGGGTGGTCGATGCGTGGTTTTTAGATGGCTTTGCACCAAGTAAAAACCCTGACATGTGGCAACAAAGTGTGTTTAATGCCATGGTTGATATATCGCGCAAGCATGCAACACTTGCCACATTTACCGCTGCAGGCTTTGTACGCCGAGGCTTAATAGCTGCGGGCTTTAGCATGCAAAAAGCGAAAGGCTTTGGCCGTAAACGCGAAATGCTGATAGGCCAATTAGCACACGCTAATAGTGCACAGTCATCCCCCCCGTACTTTGAACAACCCCCTGCCAAGCTAGAGCATGTTGCTGTAATTGGCGGTGGGATTGCGAGTAGCTGTATTTTGCACAGTTTGGCTAAGCGTGGCATTAAAAGTAGCCTATTTTGCCAAGATGAAAAACCAGCTATGGGCGCTTCACATAACGTACAAGGCGCGGTTTACCCCCATCTGCAAGCTAAAAACTCACCTCATAGTGAATTATTTGCGCACAGTTTTTTATACGCTAAACGCAGTTACCAGCAACTACTAAAAAACGGCTTTAATTTTGATTATAGCTGGTGCGGTGTACTGCAACATGCGGTTAAAAAGCCTCTTGCCGATAAACATCAAAACTTAGAACAAAAACAGTTATGGCCTCAAGCCTTAATGCGCAATGTAACTGTAGAGCAAGGAGATAAACTGGCAGGCGTAAAAACCGGCTACTCCGGCGTTTATTTTGAGCAAGGCGGTTGGGTAAACCCACCCCAGCTAGTTGAGGCAATGCTAAAAGCGGCCAAAAGCCTTAACCCTATTAATAGCTATTTTAATTGCCATATACAGCAGCTTACTAAAACCGATGCAGGCTGGTATTTAACCCACAAGCATACCCGATATGGCCCTTTTAGTGATGTAATAATATGTGCAGGTGAGCATAGCGATGCGTTTGAACAAACAAACGCATTACCTATTGTAGGGGTACGTGGTCAAGTATCGCATATTCAAGCGAGTGAACAATCTAAGCAGCTTAAAACCGTGTTGTGCCATAAAGGTTATTTTACCCCCGCCTATTTAGGTAAACACTGTATGGGCGCTACATTTGAAAAAAACACAAAAAGTCGCGCCGTTACAGAAAAAGACAACCAGCTAAACCATGAGCAACTACTTAGCTTTTACCATCAAAGCGACTTTGCCACCACATTAGGTGACATTACCTGTGCTAAAGCAGCTGTGCGCTGCACGTTTATAGATCACTTACCAATGGCAGGACAATGGTGTGAGCAAAGCGATTACAGCACCGCCTTTGCTAATTTACGCCTAGGTAAACGCTATCAATACTCACCTCTATGCAAGCCACAACAAGGCTTACATATTTTTACTGGGTTTGGAGCGCGCGCATTATGCAGCGCACCGTTATTAAGCGAGCACTTTATTAGCACGTTAAATAATGAACCTCGCCCACTCAGCGAGCGTGTAAGCCAGGCCATTCACCCTGCGCGTTTTATAGTGCGTGATTTAATACGAAATAAAATTTAAATGACATCATTCATTTTTTGCGTAAAATAATAACCATAAAAGGAATTTATACCAATCCGCTTAATTAAGTGATCAATTTTGAGGCTGAAAAAACGTGTTGATAGCTAGGTAAAAAGTTCGCTATTTAGTTGTTCTAAATAAGAATTTTTTAAAACAGGTAGCGACACGGTTAGCACCGCAAAATGATCAAGTATTATTGTGCACTGGTATTATATAACCAATGCACACCATATGTATGAATGCGGATGGGTATCAATAAAAGGATCACAATGAAAGCTTTAACCTGTGCTGTAACATTACTCGCCGCTATATCGTTTAACACATTTAGCCAAGACGTAACCGCCATCCCCTTACCTGAAGAATTCATAACCACCATGGATGTAACTGGCGAATACCCGCTGGTTAGAACAGGGTATTTAGCTGCTTCTATTGATGCTATTTCTAAGTTTTATCAGCAGGCCCTTGGTGATCCCATTAACAGCAAAGGCGATAATAACTACCGCACCCTTTACTATAACTACCAAAACCATGCTGTTCGCATCAGTTTATACCATCATAATTATGTTACCGAAGTCAGCATAATGATTGAATAAACACAGTAAAAAGCGGCTAATTTTCATGCTCAGTTCAGACTCAATTTTTATTTACTTTTAAATAACCACTTTGTAGAGAAAAACAGCGTTTTACCCTTTAAAAACGAATGCCTACCCCAAGGTCTATTTGTACTAAATACCTTTACACTAAATTGAGAAGGAATTAATTATGAGTAAGACCCTAATTATTGGCGCTAGCGGGCAAATTGGTAAAATGGCAACCAAGTTGCTTTTAAACAATGAGCAAAATGTATCTGCATTAGTGCGTGATAAAAGTAAGTTAGATGATTTAGATAGTCCATTTTTAAGCATTGTGGAGCAAGATCTCGAAGAAGATTTTTCTGGTGCGTTAAAAGATTGCGATCAAGTTATTTTTGCTGCTGGCTCTGGCGGAAGTACAGGCACAGACAAAACCGTGCTTATTGATTTATGGGCAGCCACCAAAGCAGCAACGTATGCTAAAGAGCATGGCGTAAAGCATTTTATTATGATTAGCTCTATTGGCGCTGACGATCCAGACTCAATAGAAAGTGACTTAAAACCTTACTTAGTTGCCAAACATATGGCCGATGAGCACCTTATCAACAGTGGCTTAAACTACACCATAGTGCGCCCTGGTGGGCTGACCGATGAAAGCGCCTCAATGAAAGTAACCACCGAGCGTCCAAACGATCGTTCTAAAGCTAAAATTAGCCGCGAAAACGTTGCCAATGCCCTATTACATATTGCTACTAACGCATTTAATGGCAACCGTGTTTTTGAACTATTTGACGGCGAAACGCCCATTAAAGCAGCAGTAAAATAAACACTCTGGTTGCCCTTTGTAAATCCCCTTGCAAAGGGCAACGTATTTAAATGCTAAATCGCACGCGCCCTCCCTTGCTTCACTATATTTATTAAATGTAAACAACACGTTTAAATCGCTTTATAAAAGCCTACACACCGCGTTCCTAATAAAACAACATGAAAAACAAGCACTTCCACTAAAATCACCACAAAACAATGCGTTAAAAACTCAACAGAGTAAATTTTGTTCAGGCTTTATTACTAGTTTAATAAGGCTAAATACTAGAAACCCCTTATTTTATCTGGTAAATTAACAGCGTGTTAAAACAATAATAAAAATTCCTCAATGGAAGTTGCACGAATAAGGACATAGCGTGAGCGCCTCATTTAAAATTATTTTTAATGGTCAGTTACACCAAAATGCTGACATTAGTACCGTACAAGAGCAACTCTGTCAGTTTTTAAAAATTCCTCATAATGTCGCTGTAAAATTATTTGATGGCCGAGCCTACGCACTCGTCAAAGACCTATCAAGTATTGATGCAGTTAAAACAGAATCTAAACTAAAAAGTTTTGGTTTAATCACCAAAGTAGAACCGCACGCAAGTGTAAGGGCACCCCAAAGAGCCGCGGGTACCAAACTGGTTGTTGCTCACAATGAGCCTGCAGTAAAAAACACAGCTAATACAATAGCAAGCATTAAAAAGGCCGGCGTAAATAGCCCTGCCACCCTGCCCAAACTTGCACTGCAAAGTGCGTTATTTTTTTGCTATAGCCTATTATTCATCTGCCTTATCTGCTCAGCAGTAATAAGCTTTAACACACTTAAAATGAGTATGATAGACAGCTCATCAGCTTCGCCCTCAACAACATTAAATTACGTTCATTATAAGCAGTACTTAGCAAATCAAAAAAAGCACCTAGAAGTCACCTTGCCTAACACCCACAGCACAAATGAGCTTAACCAAGGGGCGCAGCAAAAAATTGATAGCTATTTTGCTCGCTTTTCAGCGCACATAAACAGTTACGCAAAGATTCTAAAGCAACCAAATATAAACAGCATGGGCGCAGAAAGGTTAAAGCAGCACCTACAAGAAATAGATGCGCTAGGCACTGAACATGTATTTTGGGAGCAGTTAATTAACCTTGCTAAATCGCTTAATAACGACGCCTATGTAATGAGCAAGCTTGATAATGATAACCCTGATAAAATTCAGTGGATCAACGCCGTTGATTGGATAAGCCAAAGCTACATTAGGCAACAACAAAATAAGCCTGACGCTTTGCCCGTCACACCTACAAACACACAACTCGCCAAGTCACCGATATTAGATTTAACTCTACTAATTAGCTTAATGTCGTTTTTAACGCTTATTATTATTAGTATTAAAATGAAAGTAAGGTCGATAAAAATGAAGCTAGCCGCTACAAGCACAGAATAAATTAAAGCCATAAAAAAACCGCCAACTTGATTGCTCAAATTGGCGGTTTTTTATGGTTTTTAAGTAACGAACTTAAATACCTGTATTGGTGGAGCTGGGGGGATTTGAACCCCCGTCCGAAAAGCCTCGACCGTCGGTACTACATGTTTAGTATTGTCATTTAATTAACCTTTAAATCCCGGACAAACACGGTAGATAAAGGCGAGGCCGCTTAGTTTTAACGCTTCAACCCCGGCCAGGGTTTCCGTCGCGATCAGGTGTTAGGGTGACACTCCAAAATCCAGTCCACAAGAATACTTGGAAGGAGCGCTAGCCAGCCTAAGCTGCTAGAGAGTAGTTATCGTCGTTTGCGATTACTTTAAATTGCGGCTTTTTTACGAGGCAAACCGCACCTCGACATGCACCTCAGGCTTCTTGAATTCCGTCGAATCCTAATCAGCCCCTGAAATATGAATTTCTTTCAGTGAGGGCAGTATAACTGAGTAAACGACTGATACTCAAGGGGTGTGACACTTTTATTTTAGCTAACTGAATCAACTGAACAGTAAACAAGCACAAGTTTGTAAAAAAGCAAACAAATACTGAACATTTACTTAACATACCGGTCAAGTTGTGCTCAAATAAGGAGTTAAATTTTACACTAGCTATAAGGCTTTAGTAGTAAAAGTAATAATCATAATAACAGGCATATTACGTAGGGAATTTATAAATGTCGGTTTTTTTATTTAATGAACAAACGGGTGAGCTGGCGTTATCTGCACACCCTATTGATAATGGATTTCCGGTAACGAGTGCTCAACTTATTGAGCTGCTTGAACAGTCGGATTATTGCGAGTTTGAAGTACTCTCTGGCAATATTGGTAAGTTATTTTCACCGAGTAAAAATTATCAGCAAGAATCATTAGTAATTGCCAAAGCCACGGACGCGAGCATTGTTATTAACGTTGATGAAAAAAACATGGTTGCAGAGGCAACGCTTACCACGGCCAAAGGCGGCGCATTACTCTCTATGGAGGCAGCTCAAGCAGCTTTAGTTAAAGCCGGTGTAAAAAAAGGCATTAGTCCTCGTGCACTTGATACGTTTTTAGGTCAGCAGTTTTCTCACCCTGCAGGTACATCATACAGCGCTATTGTGGCTCATGGCCGAAACCCTAAAGAAGGTAGTGATGCGAGGTTTGTTCGCCTTTGCTCTACAGCGCAAGACCGCGTACTTAGCCCCCAAGCAAAAGAAGGTGGCAAGGTCGATATGAAAGACCTTGGCGCGATTATTACGGTAAAACCCGGCACCCCTTTAATGCAGCGAGTAGCAGCTACTCCAGGTGAAGATGGCTATACGGTTTTTGGCGATATGATCAAGGCAACACCCGGTAAAGAGCATCAATTACAGCCCTTTGAAGGCACAAAAATAGATCCTAATAACCCAAACATGCTAATTGCCGATTGTAAAGGTGTGCCTGTGGCCTTACCTAGAGGCATGCGGGTTGACGATGTTTTGTGTTTTCATAATGTAGATGTAAGTACAGGTCATGTTGATTTTGATGGCAGTGTAATTATATCTGGTGACGTAAAAGATGGTATGCGGGTTAAAGCCAATGGCGATATTACTGTATTGGGGTTTGTTGAATCAGGCACGATTGAAAGCCAAAGCGCGGTAACTATTATGCTCGGCGCTATTGGCCGTAAGCGTGAAAATGAAGAAGCATTTACTTGCGAAATTTCAGCCCAGCGTACTATTTCTATTGGCTATGCCCAGTACTGTAATATTAAAAGTGCGCAAGATTTATTTATAGAACGCCAAGCATTGCATTGTAATTTAAGTGCAAGGCGCTTAATACGTGTTGGTAAAGCAGGTAACCCTCGCGGCAAAATAATTGGGGGCAATATTCTTGATGCTATGCGTATTGAAACAGGTGAGCTAGGTGCGCCGGCAGGGACTAAGACTCGTGTGTTTTTAGCTCAAAACTGGCATGAACTGCGCTCAAAGCAGTCTCAAATAATTGATTTTGAAAAAGTGTTAGCAAGTAAAACATCTGCACTTAAACAAGCTAAAGAAAAAGCGATAAAAATTCCAGTTGCAGCTCAACGCCAACAGCTACTAGATAAAATTGCCGCTAATGAGCAGCATATAAAAACTCGCGCCATGCACGTACAACGTCAAAAAAGATTGGTGAAGCAAAAAATTTCTCAGCTATTGGCAACTAGCCGACTTAAAATTAATGAAATAATGCACCCAGGTGTGGAGCTTAAAATAGCAAAAGACACAAAACAGTTTTCGCGTATTTACCCACCCCACTTAGTAAAACTTTCTGAGGGAAAAATCACTCAGTCGTTTTAGTATCCTCTTCGGTGTTTTCAGTTTCCTGGGCGTCACTTTCAGGTAGTGGCGCTAACGGCCAGCCCCCTAGCTCTTGCCAACGGTTTACTATTAAACAATATAGTTCTGCTGTGCGTTCTGTATCGTAAAGTGCCGAGTGTGCTTGGCTGTTATCAAACTCAATCCCCGCGGCTCTACATGCTTTAGCTAGTACCGTTTGGCCTAAAGCTAACCCTGCAAGCGAGGTTGTGTCGAAACTCACAAATGGATGAAATGGCGTACGCTTAATATTGTTACGCTCAATGGCTGCATTTAAAAAGCCGTGATCAAAGGCGGCATTGTGTGCCACTACAACTGAGCGTTGACACCCAGCAGCTTTTTGCGCTTTACGTACTGCTTTACAAATTTCTTTAATTGCTTCGTCTTCTGGTACAGCGCCGCGCAACGGGCTAAACGGGTCTATGCCGTTAAATTCAATTGCGGCTTGTTCAATATTAGCGCCTTCAAAAGGCTCTACATGAAAATGAACGGTATGATCTATGCTGAGTAACCCTTCGTCATCCATTTTTAAAATTGATACGGCAATTTCAAGTAAGGCGTCGGTTTCTTTATTAAAGCCGGCGGTTTCTACATCAATAACAACAGGAAAAAAGCCGCGAAAGCGTTGTGCGAAAAGTGTTTGCTCAGTATTTGCCATAGTCTTCTTGGTTTATGAGGATAAGCTCACTATTATGTCAAAATTGGGGGCTACTCGGCTAGGGCTTTATAAATTATTTAATTAATATATTGTAGGCATGCTATTTGCTTTTAAATAACTGCTAATTGTATTGGCTGTTATTAATCCCCATCGCATTAAATTACGGATACCAGTATGGCGCTTAAAAAATAGCGCAATAACAAGGCGAAAATTATTTATAGCTTTGTTTTACATCAGTAAGTTTAACGCAGTGAGCGGGCTATTTAATACGATACGAAGATTATGTTTTTAATTAAGTTGGTATAGAGCCCTACTTTAGCCGTACGCCAAAATATTGGCTTAGTAGATTAACCGGAGCGTTTTATGAAGTGTAAGTTGTTTTTTATTAGCGTAAGCCTTGGCACCGCATTGATGAGTTATTCATCGCAAGCGGCTATGCGCCAATACAGCGCAAATCAAGATAACTCCAATTGGGAAGTTATAAAAACAACACGCTTACAGTGCCAATTAAACCACGAAGTGCCCTACTACGGTGAGGCCATATTTAAGGCATCGGCTAGTAAAAACAAAAACCTAACTTTTAATCTAGATATGGTTGTGCGCCCCGACAATTACGATATAGCCGGTTTAAAGGCGGTGCCACCAGCATGGCGTTCAGGCCTGCCCGCGCGTGATATAACCACGATGAAGTTACTTAAAAAGTTTGATGGTGAGCTTGGTAATAAAACCGCATGGGAAATGCTAACTGAACTTGAAAAAGGGTTTCATCCTACCTTTTACTACCAGGACTGGCAAAATAGTGCCGACAAAATTGCCGTTGGTATTTCAAGCGTTAATTTTAAACAAGCCTATTGGGCGTTTTTACAGTGCCGCGATGAACTTTTACCATACAGCTTTGAAGATATTTCATTTACTGTAATGAATTACCAATCAAATAGCAGCAAGCTCACTAAAGAGTCGCAAAAGCGCTTAGATAAAATTGCTGAGTATTTAAAAAATGATACCAGTATTGAGTCTATAAGTATTGATTCGTATACCGATAGCTACGGTGGCCGTTGGAATAACTTAGATTTATCGCGTAAGCGTGCTAAAGCTATAAAAGATTATATGGTCAGCTTAGGGGTTGATGAGGGCAAAGTAGAAACCACAGGCCTAGGTGAAAAACGTTTTGTTGATACTAACGAAAATATTTTAGGGCGAAATAAAAACCGTCGTTTAATTATTCAAATAGCAAAAATGTAACCGCCCTAAACTGCTAACTACCGCTGCGCCGCTTTATGAGCTTATCGCCAAACTGAAAAAACGTTAGGCTCAAAAATATAATTATGGCTCCTATAATAAGCTCCTGACTTAAAGGCTCGTTATTAAGTAATGCGCCTAGCGCTAATGCAAAACTTGGTGTAATTAAACTACTTAAGGCTACAGTACTGGCGTTTAACTTTTGTAATACATGAAAATACGCTAAAGCCCCTACAATCGAGCCAAAAATACCTAAATACGCAATACTCCATAACGAGCGAGCACTCCAATAGTCCATACTTATTTGCCCATCTACCAGCCACCACAACAGCCCAAATAAAGGAGTAACAAAAACCAGCGCTCCAAAAGTGGTTGCCATAGGGTGAATAGCAATTTTTACACGTTTGATCATCACCCCACTAAGACTAAATAAAGTAACCGCCATTAACACATACATCAGCCCTACGCCCTGAGTTTGTGAGGTTTGTAGCTGGTTATAACTTACAAAATAAAGGCCTATTAATGCACAGCTCAGCGCTATTAATTTAATAGGGCTAAATTTAGGCTCATTAAGTAACCTTTGTGCTAAAAAGCCAGAGAGAATAGGCGCAAGGCCAAACACTAACGAAATAATACCTGAAGGTACTGTGGTAGCAGCCATGTAACTTAATGACATACCTCCAAAAATACCCAAACTGGAGTATGCATATAACGTGCACGCGTTTTTGCTCCAAGGTACACGAATATTGGCTATAGCAACAATTAACCCAGCAACAAATAAGCCTATAATCATGCGCATTAAAACGGCGAGCGTTGGTGCTACAGTTTCACTGCTCCATACAATACCTAATGGCGTAGTACACCAAATAATGACAAGTAGTAAATAAGATAATTTAACTGGCACACGCCATTCCTTTGCACTGAGGAGGTAGAAACCCTATTAAAGTAAATTATACGCGCGAAAGTAATACGCAGTACATATATAAACGTCTAAATACAGCTGTAAATTCATAGTTACATTATTATTTACCGGCATTTATTACAAAACTATTTATGTTTTAAGTAACTAGTTATATCTTGAGTGCCTCTCACACATTTTAGGATAGTTAAGTGCTTAAAAATAAAACAATAGGCAGCATGTTAATTGTTGCAGGCACCACCATAGGCGCAGGTATGCTGGCATTGCCAATAGCCTCTGCAGGGCTTGGATTTAATACCGCGCTTGCACTGATAATAGCCAGTTGGTTATTGATGACCTACACCGCTTTATTAATGCTAGAGCTCCACCAATACGCCCCTAGAGATGCAACGTTAAACACCTTAGCAAAGCGCTGGTTAGGAAAGCGCGGCCAGTACGTAGCTAACTTTTCGATGATATTTTTGTTTTACGCCCTGTGCGCAGCCTATATAGCCGGGGGGGGCGCGCAGTTGCAGTCGCGTATTAGTAGTGATTTGAGCATAAACATAGCGCCACAAATTGCCTCTATTGTTTTAGCCATTGTAATAGGTAGCGTGGTTACTTTAGGCACCAGTAAAGTAGATAAACTTAACCGCGTGTTATTTACGATTAAAATTTTAGTACTAGGCAGCTTGTTTTATATGCTTACACCCTATGTACAAGGTAAGCACTTACTTGAAATGCCCGTTGAGCAAGGGCTGATTTTATCTGCCTTACCCGTTATTTTTACCTCATTTGGTTTTCATGGCTCTATTCCGTCAATTGTTAAGTATGTGGGGCTGGAAACAAAAGTATTGCGTAAGGTAATGATTGCAGGGGCTGCTTTACCTTTAGTGATTTATATTTTTTGGCAACTGCTTAGCCAAGGGATTATGCAGCAAAGTGATTTACTCAATAGTAATGGCTTAACAGGCTTTGTAGAGAGTGTGGCAAATATTGCGCATAATCCGCAGGTAACAAGCGCTGTTACACTGTTTGCCGACTTAGCATTGGCCACCTCTTTTTTAGGTGTTAGCTTAGGGTTATTTGATTTTTTTGCTGATACATTTAATAAAGGCGACACCAAATCAGAAAGAATAAAAACCGCACTAATTACTTTTATTCCCCCTTTAGGGTTTGCGTTATTTTACCCTCAGGGATTTATAATGGCGCTAGGCTATGCAGCCATCGCCCTTGTGGTATTAGCAATATTTTTACCGGTTTCTATGGTGTATAAGCAGCGTAAATCGGGCCCTCAAACGGGATACCAAGTGCGAAGTGGTAATATGGGTTTAGCGGTGGCAGGGCTGTGCGGCGTTGTAATTATTGTCGCCCAATTTATGCAAATGTTGGGATTAGTACCCGCTATTGGTTAATAACAAAACTAACCCCTTTAGCTTAAAGGGGTTAGTTAAAAATGTTAAAATACCCGAGACTCACCACGGCCTGTAGCCTGAGAAGCTGCTTGTAACTCACCGTCTTTATTTACAATAACCTGCAAATCGCCAAAACGGCGCTCATCCAGTGTGTAGCCCATTTTTATAAGTTCAGCTTGAGTGTTTTCACTGAGCCCTGCGTGTGTTCTGATTACGTTTTTAGGCCATAACTGATGATGAAACCGCGTGCTATTAACAATATCGTTGGCGCCCATGTTAAATTCAACCGCATTTAAAATAGATTGATACACCGAGCTAATAATTGTTGTGCCCCCAGGCGAGCCTGTGACCATTTTAACGCTGTTGTTTTTGAGCAGTATGGTTGGCGACATTGAGCTAAGCATACGCTTTTGAGGCTGAATTTCATTGGCTTTACCGCCGAGCGCACCAAAGGCGTTCATTACCCCAGGTTTAGCGCTAAAGTCGTCCATTTCGTCATTTAATATAAAGCCTGCACCTTCAACCACAACGCCACTACCAAAGCTTAAATTAATCGTTGTGGTATTGGCCACTGCATTACCCATTTTATCAATAATAGAAAAATGCGTGGTTTGTTCACTTTCTTTGAGGCCTGGTTTTATGTTTTCGGTGGTTGAAATAGCTGTTAAAGAAATATCTTTACTGCGCGCTTTTAGGTAATCAATATGAGTAAGCTCAGTCACTGGTACATCAAAAAAGTCCGGATCGCCCAAGTACTCTGCTCTATCGGCAAACACACGTTTACCTATTTCAGCAAGTAAATGTACATATTGAGTAGAGTTATGTACCAGCCCCATTTCGCTTTTTTTAAGCTCAAACATTTTTAGCCACTGCAAAATAGCTATTCCGCCAGAGCTTGGTGGTGGAGAGGTTAATACTTCATAACCGTTCCAGTTAGCTTTAATCGGCGTGCGCGACACAGCCGTGTAATTAGCCAAATCAGTTTGGTTAATAATGCCGCCGTGCTGGTGCATAAAGTTGGCAATAATGCGGGCTGTTTCGCCTTTATAAAACCCGTCTTGACCGTTATCTCTTATGCGCTTTAAAGTAGCGGCTAGCTCAGGCTGTTTAAAAACCTGATTTGCTTTTATATCTGCAAAATAGTGTTTAAAATTTACATTTATATTTTGTTTGTCTAAATGAGCAATGTATTGTGCGACCCCCTGAGCCAATTTGGGCGGCACTTTAAAGCCTTGCTCTGCTAAGGTAACCGCAGGCTGTACTAATGTTTGCCATTTTAAGGTGCCGTGTTTTTGATGAGCCAGCCACATACCGGCTACGCTCCCTGGTACACCACTTGCGTGAATACCATAAATTGACTTGTTTTTAATTACATCGCCCTTGGCATCTAAATACATATCTCTGTGCGCTGCTTGGGGAGCGGTTTCGCGATAGTCTATAAAGTCGCCTTTTCCCTCTTTTTGTATAAGCATAAAGCCTCCCCCGCCAATATTTCCGGCTTCGGGAAGCGTTACCGCTAATACAAATTGCGCAGCAATAGCCGCATCAACGGCATTTCCACCTTGCTCTAAAATAGCTTGTGCTGTATCTGCACTAAACGAGTCAGGCATTGCGACAGCGCTTTTAGTAACTTGCTCCGCCTGCACGCTAAATATACAAAATTGTGCAATCAACACACTCTTAACAATGAGCCGGCTTGGTCGAAAAAATAACCCCATAAAACATCCTTACTTTATTATTTGAATCTCGCTTGGCTCATTTATGCATACCACAGAACGTTAGGTCAATGTTTATACAAGTGATTTTTTTGTATGCTATAACGCCTTTGCGTATAAAACGGCATCCAAATCGCCTTGTTCATCAGTGTGTATATAGTTTTTAACCCAGGTAAATCCCAGCTTTTGCATGACGCTAATTGAAGCTTTATTATCGGCCAGTGCCATTGCCGATAGTGTTTTTATCTCTGGCTGTATTTTTAAGGCGTTACATAATGCACTAGCCGCCTCCGTTGCATAACCCTGTCCCCAACTAGATTGCTTAAAGCGCCACCCTATTTCAATATTTGTAAAATCGGGAGTTTGAGTAAAAAAGTGCATAGGCCTAATCAGCACCCACCCTATAAAAGAGTCCTCTTTTTTAAGGGTGATTTTCCACAGCCCCCAGCCTTTGTTTGCATTTTTATAGGCAAGCATTCTGGGGATCCCTATTTCTTTAATTTGTTTTAATGTCGAAGGCGTTCCTCGGTTTATGTATTTCATTACCGCGGGGTCTTGATCTAGTTCATGCAGCAGCGGCCAATCGTGTTCATTCATTAATTTGAAATTTAAGCGTGTTGTTACAGGTGTGTTCATCTTCGCTGTTCTATTATTAAGTGGAATTAATTATTTGTCTCTAAGGAGAGATAGCACATGAACAAATTAGCAGGTTTAGCTTTATTAGGCACTTTAATTACACTAACGGGCTGTGAAGATGCTCAGGAAGTACAAGAAGATGCAAAAGATAAAAGCGCGCAAATGCAAGAGCAGCTTGGTGACACATGGAACGATGTAAAAGATAAAGCCACAGAGTTTAAAAATGATGAGTCATTAAATGAGTTGCTTGAACAAAGTAAAGCAATGGGCTTAGACATGTACGACGATGGCAAAGAGATTGCCGTTGATGCATGGATAAAAAGCAAAGAAGCCGCGGGTGAATTAACCGAAAAAACAAAGCAAAAAGCGCAAGAAATTGCCGAAGAAATTGAAGAAGCGCGTGAAGAACATGCTGAAAAACAGTAATATTATTGATACTAATTCATTTAATTAAGTAATTTGCTTTGGGGTAAAAACATTGTTTAGTAAGTAAAAAATTGCTATTTAGGTGTTCTTAACAAGCGTTTTAACGCACTTAGCGTGGGGCTTAGCCCCTTAAAATACTTAATTATTATTGCTGATTGGTATTAAATAGTATTTACAAAAAAAGGCTGCAAATAACATTATTTGCAGCCTTTTTATTTATGCGCTTATTACTATAATTAAATTGCTTCTTCGTCTTCTTCTGCGGTGCGTATACGTACTACACGCTCAACATCTGTGACAAATATTTTACCATCACCAATTTTGCCTGTTTGCGCTGTTTTTACTATTACTTCTATAGCGCGTTCAACATCTTCATCGGTTAGCACAATATCAAGTTTTACCTTAGGTAAAAAATCCACCATGTACTCAGCGCCACGGTAAAGTTCTGTGTGACCTTTTTGACGACCAAAACCTTTTACTTCACTTACAGTCATACCCGTAATACCTACATCTGATAGGGCTTCGCGTACGTCGTCTAACTTAAACGGTTTGATGATTGCTTCTATTTTTTTCATGCTCACTACTTATTAAAGCTTTAGTTGCCTCGATTTTAGACAATCATGGAGTTCATAGCAAACAAAGCAATTGAATTCGATGATAAAACAACCAAGCGTGGTATAATTATTTATAAGTCTGAATTATAAGTCTTTCTCAACTAGCTATAATAATAACAAATGTAGTAGGTATAAATAATATGAAAAAATTCCAAACCGGTTTAACTTTATTAGAGCTCATGGTGGCAGTAGCCATAGTAGGTATTATCGCCTCTATAGCTCTTTGGGACAGTAGCGATATGCTTGAGGAAAACCGCGCTGAGAATTTCTTGCTTGAACTAAAGCGCAATATTAGCTTTGCTCGCTCACAAGCCGCCAGTACAGATGAAATTGTTGTTTTGTGCCCTACTGGCCAAGGTAAAATTAAAAACAGCAAAGACACTTTCAACTGCAACAAAAAGTGGGACGAGAATAAAATTATTGTTGTATTTATCGATGTAGATAACGATGGGCACTATAACGGCGCTTCCGATACACTGCTTAGAGTCATGGAAGAAATATCAGATAACGACAAGTTAACCTTTACAGGAAATGAGCGTCGTTTGCGTTTTAATACCAGTGGACGAATTACCACAAACCCAGGTGACTTTGTTTTTTGCCCCAATGGTGGCACTGAAAATAATAAAGCGCTTACTTTATCGCAATCAGGTACTGCTTTTTATGCCGGTGACAGTGCACTTAAGTGCGGTTAAAAAACATACAATTTAAGTTGTCATATTTTTATCATTTACTACACTGAGCTAATACATTTTTTGACTCAGGGCTTCAGGGATGAGGTTATCTACCCAAACTCAGGCTGGCTATACGCTTTTAGAATTAATGGTATCTATTGCTATTGTGAGTATTGTTAGCCAAATTTCTCTATCGGTTTTTCCTGACTTTTTAGCGAAAAACCGAGCCGACAATCATGTTAATTTGCTGCACAGAAACATTAATTATGGCCGCCTTTACGCCATTGAAAATGGCACTTATGTTACTTTGTGTGCTTTAAAAGATAATCAATGCACTAAAGATGAGTGGGATGGGCAAATGTCGCTATTTATTGATAACGACAAGTCTACGTCATTAGACACCGACGACTTATTAATAAGCACATTTGAAAAAATCCATGATGCAGATTCTATGCAATACCCCCGAAGTGCAATTACCTTTAGGCCCGATGGCTCATTAAATGGTTTTCAAAATGGAACATTTATTTATTGCCCAAATAAAGATAAAGCCAACCTTGAGGGGCTGGCTTTATCTGTCAGTCAAACAGGCCGTATACGAATTAAATCAACCGACAAATGTCAGAGCGACTAGTTAACCCGATTAAGTTAACGTCCCCAGCAATACTCAACATCTGAATTACCTTTACTGCCTTTTGCGCCTTTATAGCCTGTGTCAGTAATTGTAATTTGCGTGCAGTCACCGTCGCCTTTTACAGCACCCGCAATAGGTTTTGCAGTAATTGTAAACGTATTATCGTCATCATCCACATCAATCGACAGCTCAAAATGGCCGTTTTCTGTGGTCTCTTGTATACCTAAGTCTGAGAATGTCTCTGTGTACTCACGATTATCTACAAAGTACTGCTCTTGTTTGTTTGCAGCATCTAAAAGCGCCGCTGCGGCCTCGGCTCGAGAAGAGCGTTTTACATACTCAGTATAATTAGGCAGTGCTATTGAGGCTAAAATACCTACAATAGCTACGGCTATCATTAACTCTATCAACGTGAATCCGCGTGCTTGTTT
Source organism: Pseudoalteromonas sp. CST2 (assembly GCF_028599385.1). NCBI lineage: Bacteria > Pseudomonadati > Pseudomonadota > Gammaproteobacteria > Alteromonadales > Pseudoalteromonadaceae > Pseudoalteromonas > Pseudoalteromonas sp. CST2. The sequence continues at coordinate 130,336 of NZ_JAQREO010000007.1, read as the reverse complement.
ATTCATTAATATTCCTTAATCATCAATTTCATCATTTTCTTCACGTTTATAAATATAGGTTTGTTGGGTTTTAAAGCCAAACCCTACACTATCATCGTCATTCACTAATTGTACGGTACCATCTACAACCGTTAAGCCTGGGCCCATTATTTCTACTGGCTTCATTGGGTTTTGTGCATCTTCGCCTTTTATTCCCGGCCCAATTAGGTAAAACTGGCTTTCTTCGGTCACTTCAATGGTTGGGTTATCATCACAAAAGCCGTCGCCATTTCCATCGGCACAAGAGGGGCCTTCACCAAAGTACAATTGTGGTGTATCAGGTACATCATAGCTAGTGGTAAACTTTAAGTCGTCATATACCTTGGTGCCATAATGTAAATGGAACGCATACAACGAGCCGCCACCGCCACTTAACGAACATTGGTTCTCTGTAGAGGTTTCTGATGATGGAGTAAAGCTTGTATAGTAAGCGACACCGCCCACCACTGTGGCTGCTGCTAAAGATTTTTCACCGGTGCCTAATTCATAGCGCCAGCCTTTAAATTTAGCTAAATCGACTTCTAAATCAACAAACTCATCTACATCATCAAGTGCATTACCAAACGGGTCGCTGTTCATTAGCATTAAATCTGCTGGTTTAATCGCTGTAGGGGCGCTAGTGAATGACTGAGTTACTGTATTTTCATCTCTTATCATAAACAGCTGATCGTCTTCATTTGTACCTGTTGGTTTTGAGCGATTTCCGCTGCCTATTACAATAGCGTCATACGGCGTATCTAAACGTGTAATCACTGTTTCACCATTAATCGTTGTTTCACTTACTTTGCTATAAAGTGTACGTGCCACTAGCGGCTGGTAAAAAAAGCGACGGTCTTGGCTTGCTAAACTGCTACCTAGCTCTGCAAGTTTAAAGTGCGTAAAATTACTGGTGCTTGTGCCTGGCATGTCTATACGCCAAATATCGCCCCCGGTATCGGCAGCATAAATTCTGTCAATGTAACCATCGTAATCTGAATCAAGCGTAGAAACATTTGCTGCAATCGAGTGCTTGCCTTTAAATCCATTTTCGTTTGGCGTTAAAGCCCACACTTTTTTACCTGTTTCAGCTTCTACTATATAAATACCGCGACCAACCGAGTCTTCACTTCTAACCACGGCATCTTTATTTGTATCGTACCCTGCACCAAAGACGAGTAATGGCTTATCGCCAAATGCTTTTATGTACGCTATTTGGGGTTTTGACCACGTTTGAGCTAGCTCTTTAAAATCGCCAGTACCGCCTTCTATAGGGTTATCCCATAGTTTTTTAGGCTGATCGGGATTAGTAATATCAAAGGCGTAATAGTTTTTTCCACCACGGCGCATACCTGCAAATGCCCACACGTCATCACCATCGCTTGCATCAACAATACCATCGTTAATGCCTTCGTCATTTAAGCTTTTATCACTAAAGTAAACACTGATTGGGCCGTCCATCCCGTAGAGTTTACCGGTGTCCTCATTGCGTAAAGGCTGAATAATATCGTAAAGATCAGAGGGAATGAACGCCCAGCTTTCGGTCACTTGGTTATTGGTATCATCGTCTTTAAACATATGTAAAAAGCCGGCATTAGTACCAATCAATATACGTATGTCGTCATTACCATAGTCGATTGCCACTGGCTTAGAATGTAAAGGGTCGCCAAAAATATCGCTGCGTTGATCGGTGTTTGAGCCATCGTTGTCTTCATCGTCAACATCTATCCCCATTGCCCATTTTATATCTGAACTAGCTAGGCTAATCGGATTATTGGTGACTAAATCTAAAATATCGCTCACAATATTAGTAGTAAACTCAACTATATCGCCTTGCTTATCTGTATAGAGGTTGCGTCTTTCTTCAGCTGGAGTCCCTGTGAGCGTAGCTAAATGATAGTTTACGCCCCCTTGTGCAACTAAGTTACCATCGGCAGACTGGCCATCTGGCAGCCAAAACGTTTTAGCATCGGTGTCGATTAAACCATCAGAATCAAGCGCTGTATTATCTGCAGAGTCAACTATTTCACTGCCTGATACTTTTAATTTTTTTAAATTCCCACCCCATCGGGTGTTTGTTTCTGGGTAAAACATGGCAAAGTAAATGGCATCACGGCTACGTGTTTGGTCTACGTTGTTACTTGCTACCGAAGGCGAAGAGAAACTATCGTTTACTTCACGAATACGAGAAATAGCACTATTTAGCGAGTTAGAAAGCTCATCTGGGGTGCTTGCTGGTAAGTTTTCACCGCCACCCAATAAGGCAGCACGTCTTAACAGTTCTTGCCCGCTTGCACTCATACCTGAACCAAAACCTATCGTGTATAAGCGGCCTGTTTCGTGGATATCGGCGGTGGCAGGGTATAAATCAACGGTAACATCACTTGTACCATGAATAATTTTAGCCATTTGGTGTAAGTAGTTACTGTAATAACTATCGGTATTCCAGTTTAATGGTTCTCCAAAGTACTTTTCGTGTTCATCACTAATATCACTATCGCTGCCGTTATCATTAGAAGGGTCCCCATCAGTCATATAAATAATGTTGATTGAATTATCGCAACGAGCCGCTTCTGCTTCACTGTCTGCAAAGGGCGATATATAAGTATAACTTGTTTGGGTATCAACATAATCATAACAGTACTCTTGACGATTTCGCCCTCGCCCGATTGTGTAGCAGTATTCTTTCACTTCTTGGGTGGTAGTTGTATCTTCTACGCTTGTATCTCGCTCAAAGGTAGAGGCATCTAGGCCATACCCCACCCCTTTACCAGTAATATACAGATAAGCTTCCCATAACGTTTCGGTTAGAGGCGTGCCACCATTGGCTGGAAGAGCTGCGATGGAGCTGCGCACTATAGACGAGTCACTACCAACACCATTTACAACATAGCCGCCCTCAGAATCACTTTTAAATCGCATCAAACCAAAATCAATAGAGTCTTCGTTATCTGATACCACTTTATTCATGGCAAATTGTGCTGCCGCAAGGCGACTATCTGCACATAAGTAGTAACCAGTTTGGTTGCTATACCCACAACTATTACCATTAGTGGATGAAAACGCCATACTGCCTGATGTATCAAATATGAGTAAAACCCTTGGTTTCTCATCTAAATCTAAATCATGATTTACATAAAGCTCTATATCTTCAGCAACTGCTGAGGCGCTGAGTGCTAAACCAAGTAAAGAGACCAATGGCTTATTAAGATTAAATTTCATTCTAAATCCCCTTACTTATACTGGCCATTTCTTGAGCTACACCTGTTACAATTGTAAGTTCGTGCTTTGCTTTAGAGCCATATTGAATAGTGGTAGAAACTTGCAACATGTTACACGATATACCGGCAGTAAAATTAAATCGGCGTGGGCATTCTAAATCAAGCGCCCCCTGATTTAGGTTTACCATTTTGCTTTGCATATCGTCGTGCGTGGCTATTACCATCCCTTCATCATCTGCGCCTGCATGAGTTGATACTTCATCTGGCGTTAAAAAAAACTGATTAGCAGCACCTTTGCTTGCCTCATCAGAAATCATTCGCTGTACTTCTCCAATAAGCTCATTTTCAGCGACTTCTCGCTCTTGAGCTGCATTGGTAATTTTTATATCTACACTACTGCTGCTCATTAATGTAACGGCAATTCCCGTTACAGCAATAACCATAATAAGGGCTGTAATAAGCACAACACCTTGTTGTTTATTTGCGTGTTTACTTAGATACGCCATAAATTTGCTCCCACGTTATTTAAACGAATTGTGGTGGTGAATACTGTTCTTCTGTAAGTATCGGTAAAAGTGAGCTCTCGGGAGTCTTCATCTTCACCTAAAATATATGTTTGATTTTTTATTTTAAGACCCGGATCTGGCTGCAATGCTCTAACTAATAAAAAAACCTGCACTGTTAAAATGCTTTTGCGGTTTTCCCAGTCAGAGTGCTGCATGTCCTCAATACTTCGGTACGAATCAACACGGCTATCACTGTCTGTATCTAAACCAAATACAAAGCGCATGTTTTCAACGCCCTCCATAATGGTTTCGGCCTTCATGTTGGCGCCATTTAAGCGTTTACGCATTAATGCTGGTACTGTAAAGCTTTTATTATTTACCGTATAAGTTTGCTCTGCGAGGTAATAAACATGATGGCTATAAGGCCACACCGTGGCATTAACGTTTAAACTACCCGCAGCTACAACGCCTCGGGTAAATTCTGCGCTTTCTTGCTCAGCTATAAAATAGTTTTCATCCGCTTGTGTTTCATTAGTAGCGCCATCTACCGTGAGCTGCTCACCTTGTAAAAACTTGATTTGTAAAATGTCAGTCCCTGCAATTGGCTTACTTATACAGTTAAGCTCACTTGTTGAACTGGCTTCTTTTGCATAAATAGTTCTGAAATTGCTAGAAGATGCTAAATCTGGAAAGCTGCCGTTATTAAGCCCTTCAAAGCAATCACCACCAGGGTTAGCTAACGTTTGTGTGTTTGCTGCAGTAAACGAATCATCATAATAAGTTCCCCAAAAGCCCACCTGCTCTATATCACGCTGCATAATATTAATGGCTAAGCGGCCTGACTCTTGTAACTCGCCTATTGTCATTGTGTCTTTTGTGGTTACTTTCATGCCAATATAGGTAAACATCACCCCACCTAAAATAAGCCCACCAATAAATAATGAAATCATCATTTCTATTAGTGTAAAACCTTTTTCTCTCATGTTAGCTCCTTAGGTATATATAGCTATTTAATGCAACCAAACGGCGTTTTTTATCGTCAGTACCGCATTTAAGCGCTTTGGTTTCATCATTGGCATTAAACTCTTGGCGGCCTTGCCAAGACACTATTACTTCAATATTAAACCCACGCCCACCCGTACCTGCTGCAGCCGTAGGGTTTATACATACAGTGGCATCATCGAGAGAGCCGGTGTTTTCGCGTGCACGAATGGCGCGTTTCCACTGCTGTAAATCAAGGGCTGCAACTTGCGCTGCAGTGCATGACCCACTAAAACAAGCCGTAGAGGTAGACGTTGATGTTTTACTGGTGAAAGTTTGCGTATATAAAGCAACTAGCTGTGCGGTATCATTTGCTCTAATGCGCTGAATAATATCATTTCCTAACGCTACCGCGGCTGCGCGTTGCATAGAGTCAAAGCTTGCCTGCTTAGCTTTTGCTTGCAGTGCAACAGCGCCTAATAAGCCAAAGCTTAAAATAATAAACGCAATCAGCACTTCAATTAAGGTAAAGCCTTTTTGAGGTTTTTTGTGGGGTGAATGCATAATAAAAGCCAAATAAATTTTATCTGATTATAAGTTTATGCATTGAAAATGTAGATGCAATATATACTAGGACAAGCGGTTAAATTTGTTGATAAACGGTTAACAGCATCAAGCCAATTGAGCTTTGAGGATTAAAATTACTCTATCTAGAAGTGATTAAACTCCAGCGCAATGCTGCTAATTTAGTGGGCTCAATAGCGGCCTCTGCCTTACTTAAAAAGCCAAGCAACCTACTAAAAATTCAACCTAAAACATAACAGGCTCTAACTTAGCGCATTTTTTACTGTTTTTAGCTCTCGCCTACTTACGCTTAATTGCTCCTTACATCCGGCTAGTTCTACGCTATGTACACCAGGGCTTTGGGTATGCAAGGCAACAAGCTTTTGTTTGTTTATGAGCGTATTTCTGTGAATACGTAATAATTGCGTTGGGAAGCGTTGTTCAAGTTGTTTTAAGCTTTGTTCAATTAGGGCCTCGCCCTTTTTAAATACCATATTGGTGTATTTTTCTTGGGCATTAAAGTAATACACTTGATCAAGTTCAATACTTTTTATTGTGCCACCAAGCTGATAACTAATTTTTGTAGATTGCTGCTTTTGCATTTGCGCTTTATTTAAACGCCCTACTTGCGCTAACACTTTATTTAATGCCGGTTCAGTAACGGGTTTTACTAAGTATCCTGCGGCACTGAGCTGTAGCGCATCAAGTGCATGCTCGGGGTAAGCCGTTACAAATACTATTGCCGGTGGCACGCTCAGCGTATTGAGTTGCTGCGCTACCTCTAGGCCATTAATACCCGGCATATCTATGTCTAAAAAAACCAAATCGGGATGAACCTGCTTGATAATGGCAAGCCCCTGCGCGCCGTTATCACCTTCGCCTTTAACTAAAATATGCTCGTTGTGCTGCAGTAGCCGCTTTATTCTAGCGCGAGCTAGCGGTTCATCATCAATAATTACAACATTCATTGGGGGTTCTCAAACTGCTTAGGGATCACCACTTTTACTCTAAATACATCCTCTTTTTGTGTGATCGTTAGTTGGGCTTTTTCTTTGTAATATATAAACAATCGCTGGCGAATATTTTCAAGTGCCATGCCGTTACTTGGTCTTTTTAACGCCTCATTATGAGTGATCGGGTTAGAAACAATCAATGTTAAATACCCTGTTGTGACGTGTAGCTCTACACTAATAACGGCCCCTGTTTCACTGGGCTCTACCCCATGACACACCGCATTTTCTATTAACGGCTGAAGGGTTAAGCACGGAATACTAATATCTGGTAAATCAGCAGGCACTTGCCAATTAAGCTTTAAACGACTGCCAAAGCGCCAGGTTTCCAGCGCAACATATTGTTTTGATAAGGTCAGCTCATCTTCGAGAGAAACGCGCTGTCCCGAGCGCATAGCCGCTTGCGACAGCGCCGCAAGCGCAAGTATTGCTTGCTCTGCAGCATCGGCATCATGATGTGTTAGCTCAGCGGCGGTATTAAGGCTATTGTACAAAAAATGAGGGCGAATTCTGGCTTGCAAAGCATCAAGCTCCGCGCGCGCGAGCGCTTTTGTTTGCTGCTCTTTTTCAAAGTAAATCAGTAAAAACTGTACAAATAAAGCCGTGATCAAAAAAACAATTAAGCAGTTTCGTAATACAAAATAAATACTCGTTTCATTATTTGTAATATCTAAAAAGTAGCGGGCACACAGCACACTAAATAAAGCGGTACTGACTAAAAAGGAAATAAAAAAAGCAAAAAGTTGGGTGGTTTGCGGCTTTTTTTGTAAAACACCCCGAAAAGAGTATAAAGCAGAAATACTGACCAAAACGGTCATATGAGAAAATAAACTAATTACGCCAAGGCTCTGCCAGCTATCCCCTTCAACAAAAGGAGCAAACGCTAAGATGGTAGCAACAACTTGGGTAACAATAAGCGTGGCAAGTACCCCTCGCTCATTAAAAAGAGCCGAAAAAAGCAATGCTTCACCTTGCGGCAACTTGCTCATAACGGCTCTCCTTGTAATCTAAATAATTAATTTATATAGATTAACGCAGCTCAACAGGAACGGCAAATACGATATTCTCTTCTTCACCTGGGTTTTCAACTACCTGCTTGCCGCCTAGCTCTTTTAAGCGTGCAATAACTTGCTGTACCAGCACTTCTGGCGCAGAAGCCCCCGCAGTTACTCCCACAGCGTTAGTTTCACCAAACCACTGTGCTTCAACATTTGTTGCATCATCGATTAAATAAGCGGTAGTGCCCATTTTATCTGCAAGTTCACGTAAACGGTTAGAGTTAGAGCTGTTTTTTGCCCCCACAACTAATAGCACATCTACCTTGTCTGCTAAATCACGCACAGCATCTTGACGGTTTTGTGTCGCATAGCAAATGTCATCTTTACGCGGGCCATCAATTGCTGGGAATTTTTCGCGCAGCGCATCAATTACATCTGCAGTGTCATCTACCGAAAGCGTTGTTTGGCTACAATAAAATAGGTTATCAGCATTTTTAACGTTAAGTTTGGCAACATCTTCTGCGGTTTCTACAAGGTAAATACCACCGTCGTTATTGTCATACTGCCCCATAGTACCCTCAACTTCTGGGTGACCATGGTGACCAATTAAAATACACTCAATACCTTTACGGCTCGCTCGCGTTACTTCCATATGCACTTTAGTAACTAATGGGCATGTTGCGTCAAACACTTTTAAATCGCGGCGTTTAGCTTCTGAGCGTACCGCTTGCGATACACCGTGGGCGCTAAAAATAACAATGCTTTCATCAGGTACTTGGTCTAGCTCTTCAACAAATACAGCACCACGGTTTTTTAAACCATCTACTACGTAGCGGTTATGAACGACCTCGTGGCGTACATAAATTGGCTTTTCAAAAATATCTAAAGCGCGCTCTACTATGCTAATTGCACGGTCTACCCCTGCACAAAAGCCTCGCGGGTTCGCTAATAAAATATCCATTAGCCTTGCACCTCAATAATATCTACTTCAAACGTTAAACGTTGACCTGCTAACGGATGATTAAAATCTATAGTAACCGACTCACCTTGTACTTCGCGTACCAGTCCTGGCAGCTCAGTACCATCTGGCTGAGTAAAGGCAATAATTGCGCCGACTTTAGCTGGCGTTTCTGCACCAAATTTACTGCGTTCTACATAGTAAATATTATCTGGATTAGGTTGGCCAAAGGCGTCTTCTGGTTCTAACTCAAACGTTTTGCTTTCGCCTGCACTTAAACCTAGTAAGCACTTTTCAAAATTAGCCGTTAAGCTGCCATCACCCATCGTTAACTTGGCTGGTTTATTATGCACCTTGGTTGAGTCTGCGGCAGAGCCATCTTCTAGTTTAATAGAAAAGTGAAAAATAACCTCTGAGTTTTCACCAATTACAGCTTGGCTCATGCTTTATGCTCCTTCGGACTTTCGCCTGTAAAGGCATCAAATAATAATAATGCGGCACCAATACAAATTGCACAGTCGGCAATATTAAATACTGGAAAATGCGAGTTTTTATAAAACACATGTATAAAGTCAATTACATAACCATAAGCAACACGGTCATATAAATTACCAATAGCGCCAGCAAGCACTAACGCATAAGCACTACATAATATTTTATTTGTCGCTGGTAAACGCTTTAACCACCACACTAATAGCGCACTAATAGCAATGGCAATAAAACTTAAAAACCAACGTTGCCAGCCACCCGCTTCACTTAAAAAGCTGTAGGCCGCTCCATAGTTATGTACGTAGGTAATACTAAAAACAGGCAGTAAATTAATCGACTCTTGATAAGCCATGGTATTTACAACAAGTGTTTTAGTGGCAAAGTCTATTACAAGCAGTAATAGACTTAACCAAAGCCACACTAAACCACTTTTTTGGGCTAGTTTGCTCACTGAGTAAAGCTCCTAAGCGAATTGACGCTTTTCACCTTCGCCGTCAACATTGCTTACACAACGACCACAAATTTCAGGGTGTGCAGGCTCTGAACCTACATCATCGCTGTAATGCCAACAACGCTCACATTTAGTTGCATCTGTGGCTGCTACGCTAATGTACAAACCTTCAATTTCGGTTGTTTGTGTATCACTTGGCTGGCTATCTACTGCAGATACAGTGACCGCAGACGTTAGTAATACAAAACGCAGTTCATCACCTAATGCTGCTAACTTATCAGCCAGTGCTTTTTCGGCGTATAAGTTAACGCTTGCTTGTAACGTTGCGCCAATCACTTCTTCTTTACGGGCTGCTTCTAGTACGCGGTTTACTTCGTCACGTACATTTAGAATCGCTTGCCAGTCATCGTTGCTAAATTGGCTGTTTGTCGGTGCGTGTAAACCGTCGTACCATACCGATGTAAATACGTAATCGCTACGCTCGCCCGGTAGTGCTTCCCAAATTTCTTGAGCTGTAAAGCTCATAATTGGTGCCATCCAACGAGTCATTGCTTCAGCAATATGATAAAGCGCAGTTTGACAAGAACGACGTGCATGACTGTCGCTTTTTGCTGTGTACTGACGGTCTTTAATTACATCTAAGTAGAACGAACCAAGCTCACCTGTACAGAAGTTCATTAGCTTTTGCGTTACTAATAGCATTTGGTAGCTATCGTAAGCTGCTAAAATTTCTTCTTGTAATTGGGCTGCACGGCCAACAATCCACTTATCAAGCTCAACCATATCATCAACAGCAACTTGGTCTGTTTTTGGATCAAAACCACTTAGGTTAGCTAATAAGTAACGGCTAGTGTTACGAATACGGCGGTAGCGATCTGCAGAGCGTTTAAATATTTCATCCGATACTGTCATTTCGGCGGTGTAATCGGTTGAGGCTACCCATAAACGTAAAATGTCAGCGCCAAGTTTATTCATCACGTTTTGTGGTGAAATAACGTTGCCTAACGATTTTGACATTTTGCGGCCGTTTTCATCTACGGTAAAGCCATGCGTTAGTACTTGCTTGTAAGGTGCGTGACCGTTAATAGCAACTGAGGTCATCATTGATGACATAAACCAACCACGGTGCTGATCAGAACCTTCTAGGTATAAATCGGCTGGGCCAACTAACTCTTCACGTGCATCAACAACACACGCATGTGTTACGCCCGAATCAAACCATACATCTAACGTATCTTGTACTTTCATGTATTGCTTGGCATCTTCTTCGCCTAACAAGGTGGCAGGCTCTAGGTCATACCATGCTTGAATGCCTGATTTTTCTACCAGCTCTGCAGCTTGCTCAATAAGCGCTTGCGTATTTGGGTGTAAAGCACCAGTGTCTTTATCAACAAATAAAGCAATTGGCACACCCCAAGTACGTTGGCGTGAAATACACCAATCTGGGCGGCCTTCAACCATGTTCGCAATGCGGCTTTCGCCCCACTCTGGCAACCATTGGGTGTTTTTAATTTCGCTTAACGAGTCTTGACGTAAGTTAGCCTGATCCATACTTACAAACCACTGCGGTGTAGCACGGAAAATAATAGGCGTTTTGTGGCGCCAACAATGCGGGTAGCTATGCGTAAGCGCATGATGATGCATTAAAGCACCGCGCTCTGTTAGTACGTCAATTACACTGGCATTTGCTTTAAATACATGCTGACCAGCAAATAATTCTGTATCAGGTAGGTAAACGCCATTCGCGCCTACAGGGTTTGCTACTTCAAGATTGTAATTTAAGCCTGCCGCGAAATCTTCTTGACCATGGCCTGGCGCGGTATGTACCACCCCCGTACCTGAGTCAGTAGTAACATGGTCAGCTACAATTACCGGTACATCAAAATCGTAAAATGGGTGAGCAACGTGTAAGTTTTCAAGTGCTGCACCTTTAACATAACCTAGTACGTGGAAATGATTAAAGCCATAACGGTCCATTGCATCTTTAACAAGCTCTGAGCCTAAAATTAAACGCTGCTGTGAGCCTTCATCATCTACTTGTACTAAGGCGTACTCTAAATCTGCATGCACTGCTACCGCACGGTTAGCGGGTAAAGTCCACGGCGTTGTAGTCCAAATAACAGTACCTACACTGCCTTGGCCTTTATGGCCATCGGCTAAATCAAAGGCATTAACAACCGCGTCTTGATCTGCAAATGTAAAACGTACGTCAATCGCTGGAGATTGCTTATCTTGGTACTCTACTTCGGCCTCTGCTAATGCAGAGCCACAGTCTGTACACCAATGCACAGGCTTTGCACCTTTATGAAGGTGGCCATTTTTAATAATACGACCAAGCACGCGAATAGCGTTTGCTTCAAAGTTATAGTTCATTGTTAAGTAAGGTTTGTCCCAATCGCCAAACACACCTAAACGTTTAAAGTCTACTTTTTGACCTTCAACTTGCTTTTTAGCGTAAGCACGGCATTTTTCACGAAACTCGCTCGCGGTTACTTTAACGCCTGGCTTGCCTACTTTTTTCTCAACCATTAACTCAATTGGCAAACCATGACAGTCCCAACCAGGCACATAAGGTGCATCAAAGTCAGATAAAGTTTTAGACTTAACAATTATGTCTTTTAAAATTTTATTTACTGAGTGGCCTAAATGGATATCGCCGTTTGCATACGGAGGGCCGTCATGCAAAATAAAGGTCTTTTTACCTTTTTTAGCGCTGCGAATTTGACCGTACAGGTCGTCTTCATACCATGCTTTAAGCATTTTTGGTTCACGTTGTGCCAAATTGCCACGCATTGGAAACTGTGTTTCCGGTAAATTCAAAGTATGTTTGTAGTCGCTCATTAATCCTACTTTCCGTATCTATCGGCTACCTAATTTAAACCAAAACACTGTTTTGCGGCGGCAACATCGGTTGCAATTTGTGCCGTTAACTGTGTTAATGTCTCGAATTTTTTCTCATCGCGAAGTTTTTTTATTAACTCCACGTGCATAAACTGTCCATATATATCTTGTGCAAAGTCAAAAAGATGAACTTCTAACAAAGCACGAGTTCCATTAAAAGTGGGCTTGTTACCAATATTGGCTACCCCATAAACGTGTTTTCCGGCAATGTTTGCTTTTACGGCAAACACCCCATTTACAGGGCAAACTTGGCGTTTAAGCGCTATATTTGCAGTTCGAAAACCAAGCTCTCGCCCTCTTTTCCAACCATGTATTACACGCCCTGAAATAGCATAATTATGCCCTAGCATTAACTTAGCATTTTCTAAGTCGCCTGCGGCTAATGCTTCACGTATTAGTGTGCTGCTTACTCTAGCATTTAATTGACGAAAACTCGCGGTGCTTTTTACATCCATGCCCGCTTGTTTGCCCATACTGAGCAGTAAATTAAAATTCCCTTGGCGCTGTTTACCAAATTTAAAATCATCACCTACTGTGAGTGCTTTAACGCCTAGCTTTTTAATTAAAATATCGCTAACAAATTGCTCAGCATGCATATTGGCAAATTGTTGGTTAAAGCTAATACAAATAACCCGCTCAATACCTAAGTTACTTAGTAATCTGAGTTTGTCGCGTAACCGAGTAAGTCGAGCTGGCGCATTGTTTTTAGCAAAAAACTCTTGCGGCTGCGGCTCAAATAACATCACGGTACTGGGTAAGTTATGTGCTTTGGCATCCGCTAACAGCCCTTTTAACACTTCGCCATGGCCTAAATGCACACCGTCAAAATTACCAATAGTCAACACACAACCATAATGTTGCGCTCGAATATTGTGTATACCTCTAATTAACTCCATGCCACCTAATGCCTTTTTCAGCGAGTATTATTAACGACTTTAAAATCGTTCAAAACCACAGGGCTGCCGATTATAATCTTTTTTTTAGTTTGATTCAGTAGTTGCTACACTTTTTATCGTATTTAGTCTTACACCAAGTAAAAACAGCACCGCAAAGTAACTTATTGCAGCAATCACTAGCAATACAATTAACAACATTACTTGCTCATAAAAATGCCATGTAGCCCAATAATAACGGCTGCTGACGTACCACGTTAAAGCGCCCATTACCAAGCTTGCTACTATGCACTTTACGCTAAAGCGCAGGCTCATTGCAGAAAACTGATACACGTTTTCTTTTTTAAGTTGCCTGTAAAGTAAAAAAGCATTGCAGCTGGCCGACATAGACGTTGCTAAAGCAAGCCCTAAATATCCTATAAACGGGGCTAACATAATATTAAATACCATATTAAGCACCAGCGTAATAATACCAATGCGCACAGGTGTTTTGGTATCTTGGCGCGAGTAAAAACCCGGCGCTAATACTTTAATAAGCATAAAGCTAACTAACCCTACCGAGTAGGCAACCACCCCTAAGCTTACCGCTTTAACATGATCAACATCAGCGTCTTTAAATGCACCGTGATCAAATAGCACAGTAATGATAAGCGGGCTTATAATCATTAAACCAACCATGGCGGGTATGCCTAAAAAAATCACAAAACGCACACCCCAATCTAACGTATGCTGAAAATCACTGAGCTTTTTACTGCTATGCAATTTAGAAAGTGCGGGTAAAATAACAGTGGCAATACCAATACCAAATAAACCAAGTGGAAACTCAATTAACCTATCTGAGTAATAAAGCCATGCGATAGAGCCCGTCATTAATAGCGAGGCAATCATGGTGTCGAGCAGGAGGTTAATTTGGCTTATTGAAACACCAAATAATGCCGGCAGCATAAGCTTACGCACTTTTTTAACGTTCTCGTCTTGCCACGCCCAGCGAGGACGTGCCAGCATTTTTGCTCGGTATAAAAATGGTAACTGAAACAACAATTGCACCACTCCGCCCACAAATACACCAATGGCTAACGCATACGCCCCCACGCTAAATTTGTCGTGCAATAAAATGGCGCAGGTAATAATTGAAACATTAAGTAATACGGGCGTAAAAGCAGCCACTGCAAAGCGGTTATACACATTCATTACCGCACCGCTAAGTGCTACCAAACTAACAAATAACAAATATGGAAAGGTTAACTTTAATAAGGAGCTTGCCAGCACAAACTTTTCTGCATTGGGGCCACCTTGCCACCAATCTATAAACCAGCCAGTACCAAATAACGCGGCAATAACAGGCGAGGCAATAACGCCAAAAATAGTCACGCAAAGCAAAATAGTGCCCAGCGTACCGGCAGCCTGTGCTACAAATAACTTAACTTTATCATCGCCATGGTGTTCTTTAATTTCGCTAAGTACAGGCACAAATGCCTGAGCAAAGGCCCCCTCAGCAAATAGTCGGCGTAAAAAATTGGGAATACGGTTAGCAAACAAAAAAACATCAGCAGCTGCACTAGCACCTAATAAGTTTGCAACGACAGCGTCTCGTACTAACCCTAAAATACGCGATATCATTGTCATACAACTTACAATCATACCGGAGCGAAATAATCCTTTTGACACCTTAAACCTACTTAAAAACCTTTAGTTAGCACAATTATGCCACAGTCTTTTTTATAAATCGCTTTAAAGCACTAGGCTGGGCGTCTGTGCTTTGTTACAATAGCGATATTAACTGCTAAAGCGGCAAATTGATGTTCGTTATAAGGAGCAGTTTTTCTTGAGTTGTTAAATTTAAATTGACATTCATGATAAAAACAGGCATATTCCACGGCCTTTAATTTAAGCTTTATTTAAGATTGTTAGGAGCAAACCTTGGCTAACATCAAGTCTGCAAAAAAACGCGCTATCACTAGCGAAAAAAACCGTCAGCACAACGCAAGCCGTCGTTCAATGATGCGTACTTACTTCAAAAAAGTAACCGCTGCTATTGAAGCTGGCGATAAAGAAGCTGCACAGCAAGCTTTCTCTGTTGCTACACCTATCCTAGACCGTTACGCAACTAAGGGTCTAATTCATAAAAACAAAGCAGCTCGTCATAAGAGCCGTTTAGCAGCTAAAATTAAAGCGCTATAATTTGTTTTATGATTAAAAAACCGGCCTAGGCCGGTTTTTTTATATCTAAAATTTGGTATTTAGCAATCCGCTAAACTTTAAGCTAATTTAACGCATTACTATTAAAGCTGGTTAAACATTTTCCAAATCGGGATAAAACTTTTTCAACATGGCCGCAATTTTTTTAGGCGTAAATGGCTTAACCACAAACCCCTTAGCACCTTTATCGATGGCTTCTTTAACATTTTCTACTGCTGAATGGGCCGATACCATCACCACATTAGTTTCAGGGTTAATATCATTAATTTGCGCGATTAACTCTTTACCATCGCCGTCAGGCAGTTCTATATCTAAAAAAATCATATTGTAATTAGCTGCTTGGCATTCGCTAATGCATTGTTTAGCCGTTGAAGCCTCTTTAACGTTTTCTATTCCTAAGTGCATGAGCGTTTGGCTCAAAAAACTACGCACTGTGCTAACATCATCTACTATTAAAATTGATAGCTGCGTATCCATGTATCTTCCTCGTAGGCTAAAAGCATTGTATAAGTTATTATATAACTAGATATTTAATCATTTTATTATAGAGACCTACGCTCAAAAGGCCAGATTTGCTTTATGTCAAACAACACAAAAAAACAATCATTGCTTGGTAAAACACCACAAAAAAGAAAAACCCCTGTAAAAAAGCCCCGCAATAGGCCGCAAACAGCACCGCAATCTTCAGCTAACCCAACATCAACCCCAGCGGAGCAGCCTGTAAAGTCTAAAACAGGGTTACTTATTACGCTGGCTATCATTTTTGCTGTAGCCATTATTTTTCCAAAACCAACTTTGCTCACCTATAAAAAATTAGGGTTAGTGAGCGAAAGTATTTATTGGCCTGGGGTCTTTGGGTATGGCCGTACATTACTTGATTCAAACTTACACCCGCAGCTAGACGAGAAGCGCAATGCCCTTTATTTATGCGCAGATATGAAGGCGCCGCAAAGCTGTCAAAAGTACCAACTAATAAAAAATAATGGCTTTTTTGCAGCACTAGCTAGCTATATTTAGCATTAAAAAAACTAATCTGAAAATTTAAAATTACTTGGTTGAAAGGTGTGCAAAAGATCAACATAATGGCGCTCCTTTTTTCAACAACTGAACTATTGAAACGACCATGCTAAACGAGCTAGATTGGCTTTTAAACACTGTATTACTTGCACTAGGTTTAGGTGCATTCTTTATTAACCACATAACAATACTGCGTGTTGCAGCGATTAGTGCATGTGGTCTGTTATTTTTGTCTTTTAGCTTGGATTTAATGTCGTCGAGTGTTATTTCGAATATGAGTTTAGTGTTGATCAATACATTTTACTTGTTCAAAGTGTATACGTTTGGACAATTTAATGTAACGCAGAGTTAACATTTCCCCTTAGAATATTTTATAGCCCAGCCTTGCTGGGCTTTTTTATTTGAAAAAATTAAAAGGCTTGGGGAACAGATTGAACTAAGATAAAATTTATCTCGTATTAATCCTCATTTAGGTCTTACTATGTCTTTATCTGATTTCGATTTATTTTTATCTTCTATGGAAGATGTGAAACCTATAAACCACGATACTGTAACTCCCCTTGCAAGTAATCCCAGTGCCACCCTTGCCCAACAAGAAAAACGCAAAGCTGCCGAGCTTAGCCTTGCGAATGACGAAAATTACTTACAATCTGAGCATGTAGAGCTTTTAGACCCGCATGCATTACTCAGTTTTAAAAAAGATGGCGTACAAAGCGCAGTATTTAAAAACTTACGCTTAGCTAAATACCAAGTTGATGCCACATTAGATTTGCATGGCCAATTACTTAAAAACGCACGCACAACATTATTTAACTTTATTACTGATTGCCACCAGCGAAACATTCGCGTTGTATTAGTACGCCATGGCATTGGTATAAAAAATAAAGCTAAGCCCGGTATACTAAAGAGCTATGTTAATAAGTGGCTACAGGCTCTACCCGCGGTATTAGCGTATCATACCGCTTTAAAGCACCATGGTGGCAGTGGCGCAACATATGTGTTGCTTAAAAAAAGTGATGAGAAAAAGCATGAAAACCGAGAGATCCATGCTAAACGGTACTAAATAACTTATTTTACTAGATACCAGTAACGAAGCGCACTTTAGTAATTAAATGGCCTAATGAAAAGTGGGTACTCTTTAATGATCTGGCTTTATTAAGCCAAAAACAAATTAACAGAGCCCACTTTTTATAATGTGTCTACAAGTGCACTTATTCACCTTGTGAAGTTTGTGAACTTTTGCTTTGTGGCACTTGATCGGCACTCGCTTGGTTAAACCAAGCAGACACACCTAGCACTATAATAGAAACCACTACTAAACTTAGTTTTACTCCGCCTTGACTTGATTTCATACGTTACTCTTATTATTTTTATTTTAGTGACTAAACTTCACAATAATTAAAATTACAAATGTTAACAAGCTGTTTGTTAAACTGTTTTGCTATCTATTAATAACCTTTTGTTCTATTAACCCGATTATTTAATGTAAGGCCGCTTTTTAGGCGATTAATATTTTCTGCAATTTGCGCTGTTACGCTATTTAAATCAGATAACGCGGCGCAGTGTGGTGTAATAGTTATGTTAGCGTTATGCCAAAATGGGTGGTCGTGCGGTAGCGGCTCTTGGGTAAATACATCGAGCGTGGCAGCCCTTAACATTTCACTGTTAAGTGCGTTTATTAAATCTTGCTCTACTAGGTGCTCTCCTCTGGCAACGTTAATTACACACGCATGGGCCGGTAACTTAGCTAATAAATCGGCATTAATAATACCCTTAGTATCTTTTGTTAGCGGCAGTAGGCATACCAAGTAGTCAATTGTGGGCAGCATTTCATTAAGGCCTTGCTGCTGAGAATATAGATGCACCTGCTCATCACTTTTTTCAGTTTTTGACCAAGCGCTTACCGTAAAGCCATTCAGGGTTAGTTTTTTGGCGCACGCTTTACCTAGCTCACCAAAGCCTAAAATACCCACGTGATTATATTTATATGCACGCTTAGGTTTATAATTGCATTGTGATTGCTTAACAAAATACTCTTTTAAACGCAGCTTGTGCGCAAGTACATGGCCTAGCACGTACTCTGCCATATCTTGAGCAAGCTCAGTATCAACAATGCGAACCACGTCTACCTCTTTAGGCAATAAAGACATATTAATACTATCTACACCCGCCCCAAACGATGACACCGCTTTTAAATTTGGTAATTGCTGCCACAAATCATCTGGTGCATTCCAGGCTAATACAAACTCTACATTGTTGAGCTTTTTACACTCTGGCCATTGCATTATCTCTTCATTGGGTAATAGCTCTTTTAGCTTTGCAATTAGCTTTGTATTATCTCGCCCGGTAATGGCTACTAATACCGACATAGAAGCTCCTAATTTTATTAAATAAATTTTATCTACACTAATAAACAACTGAGCAGCTCGTGATGTGCTCTTTAAAAAGTCACACAACTGCAAAGTAAATGTCACACCCTTTTTTTACTCTAAACAGGATGGCGAATAGGCCAAATTGTAAATGAGGTTAATATGATAAGCGTTGATAAAGTAATAGCAGCAAACTTACCACAATTAGAGAACTCCCCTAAAGTAAAAGGTTTAGTTAAAAAGGGACTGGGCTACTTATTACATGAACAAGAATTTGTCGCCTTTGGCGATGCTTACCCCCATTTACAAGGGCTAGAGTTTGTTGAACAAGTGCTTGATGAGCTTGACTTTGATACCCGCTACAAACCAAAACAAATTGAAAACATACCCAGCGAAGGTAAGTTAGTTATTGTGGCTAACCACCCCATTGGCTCGCTCGACGCACTTGCGCTGATAAAAGTACTTTCCAGCGTTAGGCAAGATTTAAAAGTGGTTGCCAATCGCATGCTAATGTCGGTCACCCCTATGCATTCATTGCTGTTGCCAGTAGATAATTTATCGGGAACCAGTAAAAAACAAGAATTAAGTAATATACAAAAACACTTAAAAGATGAAGGTGCGTTACTTATTTTTCCTGCGGGAGAGGTCTCGCGTTTAAGCCCTACCGGTATTAAAGATTGCAAGTGGAACAGTGGCTTTTTACGCATGGCTAAAAAAGCAAACAGCCCTATTTTACCTATTTATATAAAAGCTAAAAACAGCCCGCTTTTTTATGGCACCTCAATGATTTACAAACCACTTGCGAGCTTATTATTAGTAAAAGAAATGTTTAAGCAGCGACAAAAGTCATTAGAGTTTGAAATTGGCGCTTCCATTCCGCCTGAGTCATATTTAATCGAAAACTTAAAAGATAAAGAAATCGTTAATCTCATTCGCAAACAACTTTATCGCCTTACCACTAAAAAGCCCCTTCCCCTTAAAACCCAAACCCCTATTGCAATACCTGAGTGCCGCAAAGAGCTTAAAAAAGCCATAGAGAGTTGTCAGTTATTAGGCAAAACACAAGATGGCATGCATATTCATTTATATCAGTACACTGGCAGCTCGCCAGTGTTTAGAGAGCTTGGACGACTGAGAGAAATTGCCTTTAGAGCGGTAGGTGAAGGCAGTGGAAAACGCCGCGACATCGACAAATATGATATGGATTATCAACACTTAGTGCTATGGGATCCTACGCAGCTAGAATTAGTGGGTGCATATCGCCTTGCTTGTGCAAAGGAAATAATAGAGAAACATGGCCGAGAAGGCTTATACACCGATAGTTTGTTTAGTTACACACAAGCAATGAAACCGTATTTTGAGCAAGGTATAGAACTTGGCCGCAGCTTTGTGCAACCTAAATATTGGGGGCGTAAAAGCTTAGACTACTTATGGTACGGTATTGGCGCATTTACTAAAAACTACCCGCAATATCGTTACTTATTTGGCGCGGTGAGCGTTTCTAACGCCTTACCTGAACAAGCAAAAGCCATGCTTGTGCATTACTATCAACATTATTATAAATCAGAACAACACCTCGCCACCCCTAATAACGAGTTTAAATTAAGCGAGCAACAACTCACTCAGTGTAAAACTGTTTTTAGTGGCAACGATGTAAAAGAAGACTTTGTAGAATTAAAACATGTACTGGCCAATATGGGGGCACAAGTTCCTACGCTATTTAAGCAATATACAGAGCTGTGCAAGCCTGGCGGGGTAAAATTTTTAAGCTTTAGTATCGACCCCGACTTTAACAACTGTATTGATGGGTTGGTGCTGGTAGATTTACAAAACGTAAAAGAAAATAAAGCCAAACGCTATTTAGGTTAGGGCGTGTTGAACTTTACGGATTGAAATTTGTTCAATCTAGGGGCGATTTAATCGCGGCGCGAGGTTTGTAACCTAGTGGGCTCGATAACTGCTCCTGCGTTATTCTAATGACTTACATCCCTGTAAGAATAAGTAAAAACCGAGCAACAAAGAGTTTATCGCCCCTAGGCAGAACCCGAAGGGCAGCGCATGTTTGGCATTTATGCTGCGTTATCGCCTATTTATGGGGAATAACCACACTTCATAGGCTCTGCCTTGCCTAAAAACCAAACATACTGCTGCAAATTCAACCATCAAAGCTCAACACGCCCTACTCAAACAAACAGCGAGGTGATTCTCGCTGTTTATTTTTATTGTGCGATTACTATTTATGGCTAAAAATTCGCGTTAATAAGTCTGTGTAAATGGCCTCAATTTTAAGTAAATCATCAACCGGAACATGCTCGTTTACCTGATGAATGGTACTATTTTTAACGCCGCACTCAATAACTTGGGTATGCTGGTTTGCAAAAAATCGCCCATCCGAAGTACCGCCACTGGTACTTAACATCGGGTAACTCCCTGTTTGCGCATAAATGGTGTGCTCTAACTGCTGCAATAAACTCCACCCGTCTGTTGGTGCCGTATAATAGGGCTCACACGCTCGCTCCCATTCAACCTCCAGGTGCTGGGCGTATTCACTCAGCGCCGCTGATATACAGTGCTTTATTGCATTGCTTGTATAACCATGGCTATATCGCACATTAAAGGTAATTTCGCATTCACTAGGCACTAAATTATCAACAACATTATTTATATTAATGCCGGTCACTTGCAAGGTGGTTTTAGAGCTTGGCTCATCGTCAGGCCATGTTAAATTACTTAAACAATTTACAATATTACCCGCAATATGCGCAGCATTTATAGTGTTCTGTGGGTAGGCAACATGTCCGGCCTTGCCGTGAACTTTTATACGAGAAGAAATAGCGCCTCGGCGACCATTTTTAATTGTATCGCCTACGTGTGTAGAGCTTGTAGGCTCACCAACAATACAGCCATCAAGCTGTATATTATTTTTTGCTAAACGCGCGGCTATTACCTCTGAGCCAAATTCGGCCTCTCCTTCCTCATCGGAGGTAATAAGCCAATAAAAACGCCCTTTTTTACTTTTAGTATCTTTTAATAGTGCCTTAGTAGCACCAAGCATAGCCGCCACACCGCCTTTCATATCGGCAGCGCCGCGACCATACACGGCATTATTAATAATATTGCCAGCAAAAGGCGGGCTTAGCCAGTTGCCCGACTCTGCGGGCACAACATCAATATGCCCAGAAAACGCAACACAAGGTCCTTCTTGTTCAAAACTAACGTAGGCAATTAAATTGGTAACGCCTTCAAAAGTAAACTGCTCACAGTTAAAGCCAAGCGCAGTTAACTCATTGCTAAGCCAATCTATGGCTCCGCCTTGATTAGGCGTTACAGACTCAAACCTAATAAGCGTTTGCGTATTTTTTACCACCGCGCTTAAAGGTTTACTTACACTGTTTTGCGATACTTTTGCAACAGACATAACAACACACTCAATAACCATAAGAGAGATTATTAAAGCGCGAGAATATGACCACATAATGGCAAAGTTAATACAGTGCGATGACCGTTAAATACATAGCTGTGTCAATTAATTAAAATACTTTTTGCACTGACTTTAATCTAAATCAAGAAAAGGGTTCACATACTTCAAACATTTTTGAAACTTTGATCTAGAACAGGTTTTCAACGCTCGGAGATTGTAATAATAGCGTCAATCAAAAAGTAGTTATTGGAGCACAACATGAAAACCCAAATCAGCATTGCATTACTTACCTCTTTACTTGCTATTACCCCTGCGGCACACGCTAACCTTAGCGTTAATGTTGGCACTATTAATGTAAATCCAGATAACAGCAGCTCGGCAATTAACGAAGCGCCAACACTAGCTCTCAAAGGCGACTCTGACACGCAGCTAGGTATTACAATCGATTATGCATTTAACGATAAGTGGGTGTTAGAGCTTATTGCCGCTACGCCGTTTTCGCACGATGTAAATGGCGCAGGTGGGTTAGCTGGCAATAAAATTGCCGACATCAAACAGCTTCCGCCATCATTGGTTGCGCAATACCACTTTTTAGATACAAGTTACGCGCTACGCCCGTTTATTGGTGTAGGGTTAAATTACACCACCTTTTTTGACGAGCAGCCTTCTCAAGCGCTAAAAGCAACCCTAGGCACTGACGATGTTGAAGTAAAACTCGATGATTCGTTTGGCTTTATTGCACAAGTAGGCGCTAACTATAAAATCGATCAACATTGGGGGCTACATGCCATGGTATCAATGATTGATATAGATACCGATGCCACAGTGTATGCAAACGGTGCAAAAGCCCTTACATCAACCGTTGAGCTTGACCCTGTCGTTGCCATGTTTGGTGTAAGGTACAGCTTTTAATTAAGTTTGCAGCGCCTATGTTCTATGTGTTTAAGGCCGAAAGGCCTTATTTTATGAAAATTATTTAGGAAGGTTATTCACCTTTTTTTGCTCAAGCATTTCTTTCCAGTGCATAATTTCACTTGGCAAAATAGGCGCTACACCATCAAACTCGGCTACTTCAAGCATTTCTTCAATACTCACAATGCCTTTTTTGTTTTTAAACACACCGCGCACATACGCTATAGCGTGCAGGCCACGTGCAGAATGAAACTTTTGTTCAATGTAAAAATATTTATGATCCCACCCCACCAGCTTGGTACTAATGGTATAACGCTGCATAGGTTTAATATCGCGAATATAAGTAATGGCTGTAGCATTAACAATAGGAAACCAACGGCGCTTCATTACTTCTTTTAATAAACCAATTCGCTCAATCATCCAAGTGCGCGACAAGTCCATCATAGCCAAATAACGCGAGTTTGTTAGATGCAAGTTTATATCGCAGTCTGTTGGCAGTGCTTTGTAATCAATATCAACAGTATCAAGTAACTGTTGGTAGTCGCGGTTGCGCTTAATTTTAAAAAATAATAAAAGAAGTCTAATATATAAGTTCACGAGAAGGTCTTACCAGTATAAAGTTAACTCAGTGTAACATAGCCACTTGTTAAGGCGAATGTTCTGTTTTAATCTCAAATTATAAATATAAAAAAGTCATAGTATGAAATATAAATTAGCGACACTTTTCACAACCAGTTTATTATGCATTAGCACCTGCGCACTGGCCGATTTTACAATTAAAGGCCCAGGTACGGTGACTTACCCAACAGGTATAGAAAAAACCTTTAATTTTGGCTTTGCATGGCAGCAGCAGCTTGGTAAATTTTCGATAGGTAGCAAAAGCTACAATATGTCGCAATTACCTAACTCATACTCGGTGGCAATCACTTTAGCTAAAGACGATAGCCAAGTGTGGGTACAAGAGTTTAATAATGGCTTTATTGAAGCGTTTGATTGGCAAATAGGTAAACATACTGTCAGTTTAAAAAAGCAGCAGTTTAAAGATCCTGTAAAAGGCGATTACGTGATTGAGCTGAATGGACGCAGTTACTTTTTTACTCGTAATAACGCAAGCATAGTGATTAATTTTGATGAAAATGGCATAGAAACTATCGCCATTGATGGGGTTACAAAAAACATGGGCACTAAGAGCTAGTGCCCAGTAAGCCGGCTATTAAACTTTAACAGTTTTGCGATTAATACCGTAATCTCGTAATTTATTTGCCACTGCAGTGTGGCTAAGCCCTAAACGCTTAGCTAATTGTCTTGAGCTTGGGTAAGCCGGATACAATTTGCGTAGCAAGGTTGCTTCAAAACGTTTTACAGCTTGATCTAACGACCCTTCAAAATCTGACTCTAAATAGCCTAAATCGTGGGTAAAGGTAGGCAATTGCAAATGCTCTACACGTAGCTCGCTATCATCAAGTAACGACACCGCCCGATAAATTGCATTCTCTAGCTGGCGCACATTACCCGGCCACGGGTACTCTTGTAAAAAGCGTAAGCACTCTTGTGATAAAAGCGGAATTGCATGGCCGTTTTGCTGTGCGTACTTTTGAATAAAGTGCTCGGCTAATGGGCCCACATCAGCTTTACGGTCTCTCAGTGGTGCAATCTCTAATGTGAGTACATTAATTCGATAGTATAAGTCTTCTCTAAATACGCCCTCTTGCACCATTGCGGGTAAATCTTTTTGTGTGGCTGCAATAATACGCACGTTAACTTTTACTTCATTTTCGTCGCCCACTTTTCTAAATGTGCCGTCTTGTAAAAAGCGCAGCAGCTTTGTTTGTAGCTGTGTAGACATTTCGCCAACTTCATCTAAAAACACAGTACCGCCATCGGCTTGCTCTAGTACTCCGCGTTTAGGTGCGGTGTTTTCTTCATATCCGGCGTAACCAAATAATTCAGATTCAGCCACATCATCAGGCAAGGATGCACACGAAAGTGCAATAAACGGCTTAACCGAACGATTAGAGGCATAGTGGCACGCACGAGCAAGGAGCTCTTTACCTGTGCCAGTTTCTCCGGTTATTAAAATGGGTGCTTCTAGCTGCGACATTTTGCGTGCTTCGCGCACTACCCGGCGCATAGCAGTACTAAAGTTATGAATAGTTGCAAAGCTTTCTTGCCCGTAACGTCTAAAGGCACTGACCTGCTGACCAAGGCGGCTTTGCGATTTTATATTTATAACCGCACCAGCTAACACGTCACCTTCACCACCTTGCGGGACGGCAATCGGTAAAATATCGGCAATAAAGTCTTCACCAGCAACATCTACCCGGGTTGTTTGTCCAAGTACTTCTTTGCCTTCTAACCAACGCGTAAAGTTAAACCCTTTTAGTAGGTTATTAATATTGGCCCCTACTACTTCTTTTTCGCTCAACTGTAGGTCTTTACAGGCTGCGTCATTACACAAACGTACCCACCCTTTTGCGTCAATCGAAATAACACCATCGGGAAGTGCACGCAGCAGTGTATTTAATTCGTTATGCTCTCGCTCAGAGGGTAAAAAGGCGGTTGTGCGAACATCATGTACGCCATCAATCAAACGAATAGAAGGCATAATTTTTTGAAATTGCTCAAATTCAATTTCAGGAAAGCTTACATACATACGGCAATTTACCGAATCAACCTCAATCCCTTTTAAGTCAACATCGTAGTTTACTAAAATATTTAGGATCTCTTGGGCAATACCTACACGGTCGGCACAATGAATATCTAGACGCATACATCCTCGAATAAGGAAAAACTATATTAGCCGAATAATACGCTAACTCCGTTATTCAATACAGTAAATTGTAAACAAATTTGGACAAACCACCGCCTTTATCGCTGTAACTCACGCCTATAAACATCAAACTGTAATAACGTACAGCTTAAAACTAAAAAACGCAGCGTGTAAGCTGCGTTTTAAAAGGGGTCGTGCATATATGCTATTAATTTTGCGGGTATGGGGTCCAGTCTCCGCCATCTAATTGAATATAAGGGCGCTTATTAACATACATCATGATTGTATCGGCGTTTTCGGCTACTTTAGGTGCGCGAGGCAGCGTATCAACTAAGTCGGCAATATTGCCATTACCTGCAAAAAAGTTTGTGCTAAGCACGCCACTAATTAGCTCCGATAAACCAAAGTAACTTGTTGATTCGCTTACAAGCGTTTGTGAATAGCTTTGTACATTTTTACCAATAAACTTAATCGCCACCGGAACAGACACAATACTTGGGCTTGGTATCTCACGAAGCCCAGCAAATTGCACTTTATCGCCTTTTAATGCTGCGCCGTGTTCAGGTACTATCATCAGCATGACATTACGGCCACGTTTTTCTAGGTTTTTAATAAACCCGTTAATATCGTTAAATAAGTTTTTATGTCTAATTGGGTAACTTTCAAGGCTACTCATGCGGGCTTGATTCGCTAGTTGATTGCCATCATGCAAACTGGTGGTGTTGTAATACATAGCACATGGCGCGCAGTCTTCACCTTTATCATTTAACCATGAGTTTAGTACTGCCCCGTCTGAGTAAATAGGTTTGTTGTCAAACCCGTATTGAGCTACAGGTAAGTTAGTTATATCGTAAGGCTGCTCATCTATTTTACCAAACTTTTTCACCAAACCTTTAAACTCATCAAAGTGGCCGTCGTGGTTCATAACCACATTGCTTTTGTAACCTAAGTTTTCTAAATTTTTAAACAAGTGACACTGCTCTGGCGCATTTTCAAATAAGGCAGTTTGGCTTGTTTGACCACAACTTGCTCGTAGCAGGCGAATTGCAGCAGGCCCAGAGTAAGAAGTAGCCGAATTAAAATCAGAAAACACCACATCAAAATCGCTATATAAATCATCAAGGCTTACGCCAATGGCCTCTAGATCAGCCACGGCCATCGAGCAAATATTTAGTACTATGACATCAAATAACTCGCCATTATATTGCTGAGGGAATTGGCTTGCTAGCAAACTTTGCTGCTGATAAAACTCTTTTAATTGCTGATCAGGCGATTTTGCTTCTTGCGTTACCACTTGTGCTTGTGCACGAGGCGCTGCTGTTTGAACATTATTAGCCGCCACAGGCTGTGTAATTAAATTATCCTCGTTGTTTGTCCCCTGCCAAGCTACAAACATAAGCCCAACTATTGTTACGGTGGTAAAGCGTATCCACTGTGAGCAATACCAAAAGCACACAGTAATAACAAACAGTGCCAATAACATATCAACATTAATAACCCGCGCCATGAGCTCTAAAAAGTAGCCAAAGCTAAAGTCTTGCACGTTACCAGCTTGGCGTGTTAAACGGTCTATAGGGGGCAACCACGAATCTTTATAAAGTAAAACAATGGCCATTACTGCGCCTAACCAATGTTTGGCTTTATTTAGTAAAGGATGCGTGTAAGAAATAGCAAAAAAAGCAGCCAGCGCTGCATTTGCTAATAAGCCAAAGTCGATTGCACCATAATAAAAAAGTGCAAACTTAACTAAAAAATAGAGGTTCCACACCCCTAAGCCTGATAATTTCACTATTTACCCTTCTTTATTCTATTTGGTTTGTAAGGTTCGAGTACTTCATGTTTAAACGTAAGCTGAGCATAGTATTTTTTTATTTTTTTCAGTATCAACGACCCCGACATACATAAAAATACGCCAACTAGCATCGCTAAAATTGCTGTAATCAATAATTGATTAATACTCATACGTTACTCTTTATGGCCATTTTGAACGGCACGGCATCTGCGCGCTCGTTTTTAGTAAACTCTGGTGTTTCTAAATCAGCTGCAACACTTGGATCTATTTTTTGCGAAAATTTATAGCTTTCATTCTCTGTTAATTGGGCAGAGTAATCGGTTATATCTTGGTCCGCATAATAACGCCTAAGCTGTTTACATTCTTGCTGAATATAAAAATGATCGGAAATAATATTTTGCTGCGCAAAAAAATCGTTTGTTTCTAATTTAAACAAGTGCTTTATCGCGTTGTTTACATCATTTTCGCGACACGCATGTAAATACAAATACACGGTGTTTTCTACCAAACTGAATACGTCGCCCTCACGCTTTATATGAAATAAATGCAATGGGTGGATTGGGTCAATCCGAGGCAAAAGCTCTAATTTAACCAACACCCCGCTTACCCCTAGATTTACAGCTGAGTCACTGTGAACTTCTACCTGTTTGGTAAATTCTATAAAAGGCAGGTAACCTTTAGAAAAGGTATTTTCGGTAAATTGAAGTACATGTTCAATAGAAGGCGGTAACGGTCTTGAAAATTGAAACCCTTGAATTGACTGCACCTGTGAGAGCAACCTAGAAGGCTCTGAAAAACTATACAAAATTAGATTAACACCTAAGGTCAAAAATAAGCATTCATCTTGATGGCGGATCACCCCATCAACGTTCTGAATCACTAATTTAAGCCAGCGACCACAGTTTTTTCTCAGCTCAAAACATTGTTTAGCAAGCAAGGCTAAATCGGTATAACGCGAGACTGCAAATACCAATGTTGCCGCCTCTAATTTAGGGCCTTGAGAAAAAAGCGCATTGTTGTCTTTTATTATTTTATATTTTGCAGGAAGCTTGGTCCCTTCAGGAATAGCTCCTTGTACAATCCACACGTCGTCTTCATCTGCAAATACACCCGATGTTGAGGTTTGTTGTTCCGTAATACTATTTTGCTGCACTTTAAAGCAGCCATTTTCAATCATTAATGGATACTGTACAGAGGCGATGATACCTGTACTGTGATGCCAATAATCGTACTCTAGTACGCGCACTGTTGAATCATTTTCAACATATACCAACCCGTCGAGGTCCGAATTTAACCGCCTTAATAAAAAGCGATAGTTAGTCACCTCAGGGCCAGAAACTAAAAATAAGACGGTCGCTCCTGATTGTGTACTAAATTTTTTATAGGCCTGAACACTTTGAATCAGTTGCTTTTGATCCAATGAAGCTAAATCAGTCGTACTGAAGTGAACAATGACCAATGCGTTATTTAGCTGTTTATAAGCATTTAGCTCTTTTAGGGTGTTGTTAATTATTTGTTGCTTTGGCCAATCCCGCGTATCTGCCGAAAACCTAAACGGATGCACTTTGTGTTGGCCAAATGCATAATTTAATGCATCGCTAAAAGGGCCTTCAAAAAATGTTTCTATTTGAGAAGAAACAATATAAATATCAGAGGCTGAGGGTTTATTAATTGCATGTAATGCCAGTTCAGTAGCAAAATTGTCTAAAGGGGCTAAAATTGCATATAACGATGCAGGTTTTAGCTCTGCAGCAGAGGGCTGCAAGCCTGAAATGTTAAAGTTTTGCACTGAATTTAGCCTATAAAAAATACTTTTTTACTAGTTTTACCCGCTATTCTATATATAATAGACAAATATTGTCCACTTTAAATAAAAATAATAAACTTCACCATAAAGGCAACAATGCGTAATTTAACGACAAAAAGCTCTGAAACCTTAACATCAAATGACATTGAGAACCTTGCACGACGTTTTGGCGGCAAAAGTGAAGATTACGTTGAAATTGTTAATAAACAAAAAAATAAACAAACAATAAAAAAATACGCATTACTGAACGAAATACACCGAGCAGTAAATACGTAAGTAATAATTAAAACGACAGGTAAACAACCCTTTGCAAAGAATTTTTCTAAAAGGCATTAAAGGCGGCACTGGCGCTACTTCTATGGTTGCCAATTTAGCCTGCGTATTAAAAAAGTCGGGCTCTGACGTTATTGCTATAGATTTAGATTCTAAAAGCGATTTGGGCCTGCACTTTGGCCTGCCTTGGCAGTACAACCACGGCTGGAGTAACGAGCAGGACTTTGAACAAGCACTTGAGCACTTTCATCAAGATAGTGATGGCATAGTGTTTTTACCTTTTGGCGATAAAAGTGTTAGTACCGCCGCGTTATTCGATTTTATTAACAATTGCAATAAACTGGATTATAACAATAATGCTTGGCTTCTTTTTGATTGCCCTGCACATATTGATATCACCCACTATCCGCTCGATAAAAACGACATAGTAATTGAAATAGTTAATTGTGATGCTATTTGCCACAGCTTAATTTATAAAAAACTACAAACGTTAAAACACACTGACAACCAGTGGAAACACTTCTTTTTAGTCAATCGTTATAACTCTGCATCAACACTTGAGTTTGACCTGTTTTCTTTATGGCAATCTACCTTGCCGCTTATGGCGCCTTTTTTTATAAATAGTGATGAAGTAATTAAAGAATCTACAGCCTATAGAAATGTAGCGCTTAATTGTGCGCCTTACAGTGTTGCTAACGATGACTTTGAAACACTTGCCGGCTGGCTTGTAAGTAAATCGGCCCTGTAGTTATGAGCTTTTCTTTATTTTATAAGCGCCCAATACACAGTACTTTGTATTTACTGTTAAGCATTATTTTTACTGAAAAACTTGTACGTTATATTTTATTTAAGTTTCATAGTTATTTTAACCAGCACAAAGTAAACGTAATAGAAGCCTTTTTAATGCCTTTTATTACGCTGATTAGTTCATTGTTTATCAATATAAAAGACCACAAAATTAACTTTGAACTTATTTTATATGATTACTACCCGCATCTTCGTTTGCCTTACCGCACGTTTATTTATTCAAATATTTTGCGCTTTATCATTCAAAGCGTTTATTTGTTATTTTTTAAATACAAACCTAAAAATAACTCTGTAAGGGAGCGGCTATCAAATCAGTTTTATAATGGGGTAAGTTATTCACTTAAACAGTTGCGTTGGTTTGACTTAAAGCTAGGTAGATTACTAAAGCGTTTGTTATCAAAAAACGTTAAGGGTTCTAAAAAAAGTGCTTTTAAAACCATGGCTGACGCTAAGATTTGGCAAAATAAACTAATAAAATATGTGGTTGTAGTCTTTATATTGTTTTTACTGGCTATTTTTATAACCATTCCGTTTAGCCTAGAAGCGCAAGCCGTGTTTATTAGTTTTATTTTGATAGTGGCATACGGGCTTAAGCGCGTTAAAGGGCAAATGGCCACGATTGTAATGATCACCCTATCGGTAACCACTTCATCGCGTTATTTATGGTGGCGCTACACAGAAACCCTCAATTGGGATGACCCTGTTGCGCTTACATTAGGCGCAGGCTTGCTGCTGGCAGAAACCTATGCGTGGCTAGTGCTCATTTTAGGCTTTTTTCAAACTATAAACCCCCTTGAGCGTAAACCTGTTCCGTTGCCAGAAAACACTGACTTATGGCCAACAGTTGATGTATACATTCCTACTTATAATGAACCATTAAGTGTTGTACAACCTACCACGCTTGCGGCTATGAGCATTGATTGGCCTGCTGATAAGCTCAACGTGTATATTCTTGATGATGGCAAACGTCCTGAGTTTAAAGAATTTGCTCAAAAAGTGGGGGTGGGTTATTTAACGCGGCCCGATAATAACCACGCTAAAGCCGGTAATATGAATAGTGCCATGCGCTACACTAACGGCGACTACATTGCTATTTTTGACTGTGACCACGTACCTGCCCGCTCATTTTTACAAATGACCATGGGGCAATTTTTAAAAGACAGCAAAGTATGTTTAGTGCAAACACCGCATCACTTTTTCTCAGCAGACCCGTTTGAGCGTAATTTAAATAACCACAGCCAAATCCCTAATGAAAACATGCTTTTTTATGGGTTGATCCAAGATGGTAATGACATGTGGGATGCCACCTTCTTTTGTGGCTCATGCGCTGTTTTAAAACGCGAAGCACTCGACAATATTGGTGGCTTTGCATTTGAAACGGTAACCGAAGATGCCCACACTGCTCTGCGTATGCAACGTGCCGGTTATAAAACCGCTTATATAAATATCCCACAAGCTGCAGGCCTTGCCACCGACAGCCTCTCTGCACATATTGGCCAGCGTATTCGTTGGGCTCGGGGTATGGCACAAATATTTAGGCTCGATAACCCAATTTTAGGTAAAGGGCTCGATATACCACAGCGCCTGTGCTACTTAAACGCCATGCTGCACTTTTTATCGGGCATTCCGCGTATTGTATTTTTAACCGCGCCACTGGCGCTCATATACTTTAATGCTTACATTATTTATGCGCCGTTTTTAGCTATTTTTATTTATGTAGTGCCTACACTCATACAAATAAAAGCGACCAACTCACGAATTCAGGGTAAATATCGCTACTCTTTTTGGGGTGAAGTATATGAGTCTGTTCTTGCGTGGTACATACTAAAGCCGACAACCGTTGCGCTAATAAACCCTAATAAGGGTAAGTTTAACGTAACAGAAAAAGGCGGCTTAAATGATAAAGAGCATTACGATTGGGGTATATCTAAACCCTACTTGGTACTTTTGCTCATAAACTTAGTTGGCATGCTTGTAGGTGTTTTACGCTTAGGCTTTGGCGATCCGAGCCAAGTGGGCGTTTTGTTAATCAGCATGGGCTGGGCAATTTATAATATTATTATTTTAGGCGCTGCGGTAGCCGTTGCTGCAGAAGCTAGGCAAGTAAGGCAGTCACACCGTATTAAGGCAAACTTTCCGGCCGGCGTGCGCTTAGCAAATGGGCATACGTTAAAAGTTAAAATAACCGATTACTCTGATAATGGGGTAGGCATTGAAACAGAGCACGCTCATTTATGCCGAGTAAACGACAAAATAGAGCTATTAATGAGCCGCGGTAATAAACAGTTTTCGTTTACAACATATGTATGTAACACCCGAAACAAACAAATAGGCTTAACGTTAAAAGATCTCTCGCTCGAAAAGCAAAAAGCATTTATACAGTGCACCTTTTCAAGAGCGGATGCGTGGCTGGACTGGCAAAATAATTTTCGTCATGACCGCCCTTCATATAGCTTTAAAGAAGTACAAAAAACAAGTTTAAGAGGATTTAGCAATTTATTGTTTCATGCTCCTAAGCCATTACAACCCTTTGTAAAACTAATGACAAAAATTGTTGTATATATAAACTCTTTCACCCCTAAAAAACCAATAGTGCATAATAATTATGATTAAAAATTTGCTTAATACATTTCTAATACTGTTTTTAACATGCAGTGCTTACAAAGCATGTGCTATTGAGCCAATGCACGATAAATCTGTGTTTATAAATGGCTACCCAGAAAGCGCCAACGTGTCTAGTTTAAGATTAGACTTTGCTGCTTTGGGCTTTAATGGCTACAAGCTTGATGGCATAAACAACAACTCAAGAGTGGATTTTACCAACCGCATTGATAAATTAAGCACCGATTTACAGCTTAATTTTTCTTACACAAACTCGCCATCATTGATTGCTAACGTGTCGCATTTAAAAGTGTATTTTAATGAAAACTTAGTCACTGTACTGCCCATAAATGAGCAACTAAGTGTGGTTAAAAATACCGTTAACCATAGCCTAAAACTCAATGCTAAGTATGTACAAGACTACAACCAAGTACGGTTTGAGCTTGTTGGTTATTATGATTTACGTTGCCAAGATTACTTTAGTCGCTCTATTTGGACCGAAATTAATAAATCGAGCAATATCACGCTCAATCAAAAGCAACTGGCAATAGATAGCCGTTTAGAATATTTACCAGAGCCCTTTTTTGATGCCAAAGATTACAATAAGTTAAGCTTACCGTTTGTGTTTGCAAAAACACCTAACACCAAAACGATTGAAGCGGCTGCGACTCTTTCAAGCTGGTTTGGCGCGCAAGCTGACTGGCGTGGTGCTGATTTTCCGGTGGTGATTAACAAATCATTAGATACGCACAGCGTGGTTTTTATTACCAACGATTCAAAGCCTGACTTTTTAAAAGACTATCCCGATGTGGAAAAGCCAACCGTTGAGATTATTTCAAACCCACTACATAGATACAGCAAAATGTTGCTTATTTTAGGGCGTGATGAAGACGATTTAAAAACCGCCGTCACGGGATTGGCCTTTGGCCATAAAGTCATGACCGGCAGAACAGCTAGCATAGAAGCAATTAACCAACTACCGCTTCGCAAGGCGTACGATGCCCCGCGCTGGTTACGCGCTGATAGAGCTGTACACTTTGACGAATTAATTGATTTTGACAATCAGCTACAAGCACAAGGGTTAAATAACGGACCCGTAAAATTAAACGTGCGTTTTGCTCCAGATTTATTTACTTGGCGCGAAAAAGGCATCCCCATTACATTGCAATATCGCAGCACACCCGAGAGCGAGTCTTTGGACTCTCGGTTAAATATGTTGATTAATCAAAAATTTATTAGTGGATATTTGTTAGATAATGACGACTCTGCACTCAATACTACAAAAACATTATTGCCACTTATTGCCAATACCGATACTACACAAAACGCAGAAAACTTTTCACTGAATGGCATAAACCTAGCCACTCGGAACGAGCTAAACTTTGATTTTAGATTTGGTGTGCTGAAAAAAGGTGAGTGTGCAATAGCACCACCTGGTGGTGAGTTTGGTGTTATTGATGGTAATTCTAATATTGATGTAAGTGGCTTTGATCATTACATTGCCCTGCCAGATTTGAATGTATTTGCGAACAGTGGCTTCCCGTACACCAAATATGCCGATTTACAGCAAACACTTGTACTAATTGACCCGCAGCCTTCTGCAAAAGCGTTAACTTTGCTGTTTAATCTTACCGGTCATTTTGGCGCAATAACAGGGTATCCAACCCACAGAATGACAGTGGCCCATTTAAATGAAAATGTTGATTTAGACGACAAAGATATTTTAGTTGTTGCAAAGCCTGGCAGCACAGCTCAGCAACTAGATGAAGATGCGCATACAAACGTACTTTTAACGAATAACCAGCGTGAAATAAAGCAAGCAATTTACAACGGTGCATACGATGAGCAAGCCACAGATAAAATACAAGTAAGTGTAAAAAGTAACGGAGATATGGCGGTAATTACAGCTTATCAATCTCCTTTTGATTCTGAGCGCTCTGTTGTATCACTTAATGCCACCACTGAAAAAGCATTTGGCTTAATTGATAAAACCCTTATGAACTCGCAAACATTAAGCCAATTAAAAGGCAGTGCTGCGGTTATAAACTCACAAGGCGTTAAAACAATAAAAACCGAAGAGCAATACTTTGTCGGTCATATTCCTGTACATACGCTGGTGTGGTTCCATTTATCTGACCATCCATTTATTTTAGCCCTGCTTTCTATATTAACGCTGTTACTAATTTCATTTATTTTATGGCGATTACTACAAGCACTCACCCATAAGCGTTTAGCTGAAGGAGATGAATAATGACATTACTTAACCGAGCATTATTAGTAGCCGCTTTTTTAAGTTTTTCTGTGTCAGCGCAAACGCAGCAGTGCGAGCCCTGGCAGGGGTGGCAAGTATTTAAAAATCACTTTATTAGTGATGAAGGCCGCGTAATAGACCTAGGCTCAAAACAAAATATTACCACCTCAGAGGGGCAATCATACGCACTATTTTTTGCGCTAGTAGCAAACGATAAAGCCGCGTTTGATACCATTTTAGATTGGACGCAAGACCATCTCTCTGAAGGCGATTTAAGTACACGTTTGCCTGCTTGGCAATGGGGTGAAACAGGCAATGATACCTATGGGATTTTAGACTCAAACCCAGCATCAGATTCTGATTTGTGGATAGCATATAGTTTATCGCAAGCAGCTATTTTATGGGACGACCGCCGCTATAGTATTTTAGCTGCTGTATTAGCGCAGCGTATTATGCGAGAAGAAACCGCCTATATTTCAGGGTTAGGGCTTACTTTATTACCCGCCCCTGCTGGGTTTGAATTTGAAAATAACACCTATAAACTCAACCCTAGTTATTCACCGTTATTTATTTATCAGCAATTTAGCAAATTATACCCGCACTCACCTTGGCAGCAATTACATGAAGCGTCTGCAAAGCTTATTTTGGATACCGCTAAAAACGGAGTGAGCCCTGATTGGGTGATGTATAGCCCAGCAAAAGGTTTTTATTACGATAAAAAAGCAACCGATTTAGGCAGCTTTAATGCCATTAGGGTTTACTTATGGGCCAGCATGATGGCGAACGATGCGCCTTACAAAGAACAGCTAAGCGAGCAGTTTACCCCTTTTGTAGAGGCTATAAACAGCCATGGCTATGTCCCTTTAAATACCTATGCACGCTCTGGCAAAACCCAAAAGCGTGGCCCATTAGGCTTTAATGCTGCCCTACTGCCCATGCTAAAAGAAAAAGGCGATGATTCTTTGGTTATGGCCATTCAACAAAAGTTAATGGTCGATAAGTCATTCACACAAACACGCTATTACGACAGTGTATTAAATCTGTTTGGTAGTAGCGCGCTTAATAAGCGCTTTTCAATAACAGCAGACGGGACGCTCAAGCCAAGGTGGAGCACTGAATGTCGTTAAAATGGGCTGTTGTTTGTACGTTAGCAGTCAGCGCAAGTGTGCATGCTAAAACAAATAATGACATTGATACACACTCTGTTGAGTGGCTTTTAAGCCAAATCAATATTGGTGAAGTGCAAGAAAATAAAGATTTAATTGCCGATAGCTTACAAAAGCTATTGGCCATTGCCCCTAATCGAATAGAAAGCCAGTGTGCGCTTGCTCGTTTTGAGTTTGCCAATGGTAAGGCTATACAAGCAAATCAAATTTTAAGAAAAATTGACGGTAACAACACACGTACCCACCCTTGTGTAGAACAGTTACGATTAATTGCTAGATTAGAAAACGAAGACAAAGCAGATATACAACAAGCTAAATTACTTGCCCGTGCGGGACGTTACGAACAAGCGCGATTAATTTACAACAGGCTTTTTAAAAACTCCTATCCAAGCTTAGCGTTTGAGCTTGAGCATTTAAGTTGGTATGCACAAGAGCAAAGCCAATGGCAAAATGTAAAAAAAGGCTACGAAAGGCTACTACGCAGTTACGAGAACATCGGCGCAGTAGATATTGCATATGCGCGCCACTTACTCAGAAATAACCCCACTGATAGCACCGCACTAACTATTTTA
The DNA here is from genome assembly GCF_028599385.1 of Pseudoalteromonas sp. CST2. NCBI lineage: Bacteria > Pseudomonadati > Pseudomonadota > Gammaproteobacteria > Alteromonadales > Pseudoalteromonadaceae > Pseudoalteromonas > Pseudoalteromonas sp. CST2. The sequence continues at coordinate 93,392 of NZ_JAQREO010000007.1, read as the reverse complement.
AGTAAATATGGTGCCACCTCTCGCTACAGTAATGAAGTAGAAGCAATCTGGTTAGGTGCTTTATCTAACATGCAATTAAATAGCGCTACAGAGAAACAATTTCAGCGCTACTTTAGCGTGTATCCGTTTAGCAGCAAAGGCGAATTACAGTATCAAGATTTCAAAAAAGATTTAAAAGCGCGACAAAAATTATTAGCTAACCCGGCCTACCAACTATGGCTTAAAGGTGAGGCGTTACTTGAAAAAAACAAGCTCGTTGCTGCAGAGCCGCTTTTACTAAAAGCGCTCAAAGGGCGCCCTAACGATGGCGCAATTATGCGCAGCCTTGGCACCCTTTATTTGCGTATGGGTAAAAATCAAACGTCTTATAATTATTTTACTAAGGCGTATTCGCATACCGCCGATTTTGCCGAGCGAGAAACGCTAAAAGACTTAGCCGCTACTGCAAAGTTTTGGCTTTACATACGCCAAGCTAAAGAAGCCATTAATAATAGTCAGTTTAAAACGGCGTTGCTTAAATTAAATTTAGCCGACACACTTGAGCAAGACCCTGCTAGCGTTTTGTATAACCGCGGATTGTTACAATTTGCTCAAGGTAATTATTCACAAGCGGCCGCTATTTATCAAACCGTGTTAAAAAATGATCCGCTTAATAATGGCGCTCTAACAGGGTTATTAGAAATTGTTGAATTGGATAACAATGAGCAATCGTTAATCAAGTTTTATAATGCTTTATCTCAGTCTCAAAAAGCACAACTTAAACCTGTGTATGCGGCAACGTTAAGTAGCCAGCTTCGCGAAAAAGCACGCCAATATAGTGATACTGGCGATACAGAGCTTGCTGAGCAAACCTTAAAAAAGGCAATTGAACAGGCCCCTGAACAGCCTTGGCTTTATTACGATTTAGCGTTTATTTATCAACAAAACGGGTTAACTAAAAAGGCAAAAACGTTATTTAATAATGTGCTTTGGCAGTTTCCGCTCAATCCACAGTTACGTTATAGCCATGCTTTATTTTTACGCTCAATTGATGATTATCAAGGCGCTTTAAACACCTTAGAGTATGTGCCGGTTAATGATCGAAATGACGACATAATTTCTCTTGAGCAACAACTTAGGCTCAACGAGTCTCTTCGACAAAGCGAGCGACACTTAAATACTAAAAATAGAACCACGGCTATTTTTCATTTAAGTAATTTAGAAGCGCAAAATTTAACTCCAGTAATGAAAGCCGAGCTATCGCGTAGCTGGTATCAAATAGATGAGAAAAAACACGCTCTAAAGTTAATTAATACTGCATTAAATACTGAGCCCACTTTATCACCTTATTGGCATATGCTTTACGCGCAGTGGCTATTAGAACAAAACGAGCGCCCTGCTGTAGAACAATGGTTTTCTCATTACAGCTTGCCTAATAATGCAAGTGCTGGCGAAGTAGAACAGTACGTCAATTTATACACCACGTATATTAATCAGTATTACGAAGGTGGCGAATTATTAGCAAAGCTTAACCAGCTTGATCAAAAGTACCAAAGTACATCCGCCATCACCACGGCATTAATAAATGCTAATTTAGCTCTGGGGCAGCAAGAGTCAGCAATTATTGTTTATCAGCAAAAACTGAAAAACAATCAGCCAATTGAACCTCAAGCTATGCTTGCAATCGCAAAAGCTTACAGAGAATTAGGAAACGACTTTCAGGCAAAAGAAGTCACTGAGCGCGCAATAACGCAAACAGATGATCAGCAAGCCTACTTACAACGCCAAATAATGGCCTCGTTAAATGACTTTAACTACGCAGGTGATGCTTTAGTTTTAGCCAATCAATTAATTGCTAAATCACCCAATGATAAAGAGCTTAGTTATTTGGGCGCTGAAGTTGCTCGAAATTTTAATGAACAAGACCAAGCTAAGCAATGGTATTTAAAAACGCTATCAAGCGAGCAAGGCCTAAACGATGAATCGTTTTACAAACAAATTGCTCGCATAGATGAAAATGATGCGTGGTATATTAATGGCGCTAAGCGCGAGCTTATAAATGAGCAAAGCAAAAACCAAGCATACATTGCTATTGGGGTAAACTTTAGTGGCCAAACAAGCACCGAAAGCGAGGCAACTCTTGGCGCAGGCTTAGTACCTATTGAGGCCTACTTTCCACTTTTGCAAGGCCAAGGGTTTATTAAAATAGACCCAACCACTATTAGCGCACAAACAACTCGCTTTGATGAGCAATTTGCTGGTAGCCGCTACGGCCAAGGCGCACTTTGTATATTTACCTGTGCTATTGATGAAGTAAGCCCTGAGCAAGATGGGGTCGACATAGGTATTGGATGGCAAAATGAAAATTGGCGTGTTGATGTAGGCACGACCCCACTTGGCTTTTTAATTGAAGACATAGTATGGGGTGTAAATTACGCCAACAGTATTGGCGATTTTGGTTATAGCCTAGAGCTAGAAAAACGCCCTGTAACAAGCTCCGTACTCTCTTATGCTGGGCTTGAAGATGTAAATACCGGTGAAATTTGGGGCGGCGTGCGCTCAACAGGCCTAACTGCTAACTTATCTCATGACTTAGGTGGCGATTGGGGCTTTTGGTCAAGCGCCGACTTTACGCTCTATAAAGGGCAAAATGTTAAAGATAACCAACGCTATAGAGTAATGGGCGGGTCTTATTATCGCGTTATTAGTAATCAAGAACGCGAATTTACCGTCGGCGCAAGTCTATTACATTGGGCATACCAGTATAATTTAAGTGAAGAAACATGGGGCCACGGCGGTTACTATAGCCCACAAAACTACGTTGGGTTGTCGGTGCCTTTAAGCTACGATGCGCGCTGGGGCGATGATTTTGTATATCGCTTAAAAACGGGGATTTCGTATTCGCAAACAAAAACCCAAGCCATTGATTTTTATCCTAACGACACTGACTTGCAGCTACAAGCCTACGATAGGGAATCGATTACCGGGGTGGACCCTGTATTTGAGAGTGATGACAGCTCTGGCGTGTCATACAATCTTGAAGGGAGCTTTGAGTACCGTATAACGCCGCATTGGTTTTTTGGTGGTTATCTAGCAATCGATCGCGCTGACTTTTACGAACCAAACTTTGGCCAGCTCTATATTCGCTATTACTTCAATCCTGTGTACGGGACGTTAGAGTTTCCTGGCACCCCAATTATTCCCTATGCAGACTTTTAACGCAGTGCAAGGTGATACATCGCGAATGCTTCCCCTCGCACTAAGGTATATGTATACTTGAGCGCAATTGTAACTAGGATAAGGGTGTGTCTCTTACCTTGTGGTGTTACTACCATTTAGCAAATCATTATCTTAGCTACAAATAATATACAGATGGTCGAGCGTTTTAGTGCCCCATGGCACAAAACAGCTAAAGCAAAAAATTATAAGGCCATTACAACAATTCTTAAAGTTAGGAAGTAAATATGAGTTCAGCTCCAGATAGTGGTTGGTTTGGCCACCCTAAAGGACTTTCGACATTGTTCTTCACTGAGATGTGGGAACGAATGAGTTACTACGGCATGCGAGCGATGCTCGTATTGTTTATGACAGCAAGCCTACAAGAAGAAGGCCTTGCCTTTACGGTTGCATCAGCTGCTGCAATTTACGGTTTATACACAGGTGCCGTTTATTTCTTAGGCTTACCGGGTGGTTGGCTAGCGGATAGATTATTCGGTGGTCAAAAGGCCGTATGGTACGGCGGTATCATCATCATGTGTGGCCATATTATTTTGGCCGTGCCTCATGAGTATTCATTTTTTATTGGTTTGATCTTTGTTGCTACAGGTACTGGTTTGCTAAAACCAAATATCAGCGCAATGGTAGGCCAGTTATACAGCGATGCTGATGAGCGCCGTGATGGCGGTTACGCTATATACTACATGGGTATTAACTTAGGTTCTTTAATTGGTTACTACGTATGTGGCTACTTTATGGAAAACGTAGGTTGGCACTGGGCATTTGGTGCAGCTGCTGTGGGTATGGCTATTGGCTTAATCCAATATAAGCGTACGCTTAACAACCTACCAGAGCACAGTGCATTACCGGCTAACCCATTAAGCGCTAAAGGTGCATCTCGTGCATGGTTTGGTATTGCTGCTTTTGTTGTTATTGCCGCTGGTGTGACCGCTGCAGCAATGACGGGCGCAATTATTATTAACCCAACTGTTGTAGCAGGCTACACAGCTGTTGTGTTTACTATTATATTCTTTATTTATTTCGGGGTTATTTACTTTACAGGTAAATTAACAGCGGGCGAAAAACAAAGAATGTGGGCACTATTTTTAGTGTGTGTTGCCTCTGCGTGTTTTTGGTCTGGCTTTGAGCAAGCGGGTTCATCACTAAACCTATTTGCCCGTGATTACACAGATCGCCTTATAGGCACTTTTGAAATTCCAACTACGTGGTTCCAATCTTTAAACTCACTATTTATTATTGCTTTATCGCCATTTTTTGCCGCGCTTTGGATTAACTTATCTAAAAAGATGGTATCGCCGACTTACAGCGTAAAATGTGCAATGGGCTTAATTATTATGGCTTCTGGCTTTTTAGTTATGTTTATGGCCGCTCACTACGCAGCTGAAGGCTTAAAAGTAGCGCCATACTGGCTGGTAACAACCTACTTTTTACATACAGTGGGTGAGCTTTGTTTAAGCCCTGTAGCATTAAGTGCGGTAAGTAAACTTTCGCCGCGTCGTTACACAGGCCAAATGATGGGTGTATTTGTATTAACTTATTCTATTGGTAACATTATTGCTGGCTTACTGGCTGGTAACTTTGATCCAAATAACGTTGAAGAAATCCCTAACTTATACTTACAAATTGCCTTATTTAGCATTGGCGTAGGTATTGTTTTAGTGCTTATGAGCTTTAAAGCGAAAGTATGGGAAAAACAAGGCCTAGAAGAAAAAGCTGCATAATATTGCACGTTTAATTACGCGTAATACTAATTATAATTTCCCCCATAGCCGCTATGGGGGAAATTTTCTCAAATTTCTATATCACCTCGCTGTAAACTGGTATCATCTGCTGATTAATTTTTAACTAGTCTCAGGGACGCAGTACATGCGCTTGTTAACTTTATCTCGCACCCTATTTTTAACCTTAAGCATTCTTTTATTATCTGCCTGTGGTGGTTCAGACGATCAAGTTACAACTAACCCTAATGATCCCGTTGAGCCTGAGCCTAGCGAGTTAACCGTATCTACAACTACCGGTTTAGATATCAGCCTCGACGAAGGAAGCTTTTTACTGACTGTACCTGCCAATGCTGTCTCTCAAAACACTGAACTTACATACGAAAAAACAGTATTAGATGATGTAAATGCACTACTAAATATTATCTCAGATATACACCTGCTCACCCCAAGTACGCTTTCTTTTAGTAACCCAATAACAATTACCATAAAAATACCTGATGATTACCAATTAGGTGGCCAGCTATTTATTGCTAGACAATCTGGCGATGGCTGGGAAGTTATTGATAACTCTTTTGTTGCAGATGGTTTTGTAAGTGCGCAAGTAACAACACTAGGAACCTTCGCTATTATGATGCAGCGCAATGAGGCCTTTGCTGCTATAGGCCCAACGTGTGATGCCACAGCCACAGAGCAATCGGTTAGATTTGTTCATGTTGCCGACCTACACGCGCGATTCGGTTATGAGGAGCAATACTTTAGCCGCATAAAAGCCTACTACAACCAAGTACTTGCACAAACGCCGCATACCCTTTTTACCAACGGGGGTGATGACTACGAAAAAGGCACTGTTGCTGAGCAACTATCACAAGGTAGCGCTACAGAAGAAGCCATTAAAGCCATGCAGTTTGATTTACGTGTGGTAGGAAATCACGACTATGCATGGGGGCCAGAAAAATTATTAAGCTACTCGCAAGATGATAACGCCATAGTACTTGCCAGTAATACACGCTATGAAGGCGAACAATTACAAGATTTTGCCGCTGTAGGCTTTGCTAAAGTACAAGTAGGCTGTGTGACCTTAGGTGTATTTGGTATGACCTCAGTACCTTGGAACGAGCTAGACGAACCGATAGATGATGAGCCTATACCTGACTTTATCAAACAATTTAAAATGAGCTGGCAGTGGCAACAAATAGCACAAAGTATAGTAAACCAATACCAAGGCGATGTTGACTACATGGTAATGCTAAGCCATTTAGGTGAAGGCTTAGACATTGATATGGCAACCGATGTAAGCGGTATTGATTTAGTGTTAGGCGGTCATACTCATGGCGGTGAAAGTTATAATACGCTCGAGAACGGCGCTGTGGTTATTCAGCCAGATTTTTACGCCAAAGGCATCACCGATGTTACTCTTACGTTTAACTTGCAAGATAAAACATCGCCAACAATAGATTACAGCACGATTGAAACTGACAGCATCAGCGAACGTGATGAACCAACTAAACTGGCAATTGATGAAATTATGGGCCGCTATGCGCCTGATGCAAACACAGAAATTGCTATTTCTGAAAACTACCCAAGTAGTTTAGAACTTGCAGAAATAACGGCTTTAGCTGCAGCCCATGCAAGTGATATAACGGCGGCCTTGCTTAACCCAGAATTAGTACAAACAAGGTGGACACCAGGGACCTTAACACAAGAAGACTTTCATAAAGCCTACTATGTTGAGCGTCAGCCCTCTAACACTCCTGGCTTTAATTCGTTATATAGCGTAACGGTTACAGGTAGCGATTTAAACACCATGTTTGCCAGTCAGCCAAATTGGTTTTTACTCAAACCAGATGATATACAAGCTGCGAGCACTTACCAGGTTGCGTTATTTAAAGGCGCAGCACTTAATCCTGAACTATTTTTTAGCGGTGTTACCTTTTCAAATGTAGAAGCTATTGACGAAGCATGGTGGTTACTCGATCAATATGCGCGTTTTAGAACAAGCCAATGCTTATACCTAGATACCGATAATCAACTCTTTTCATGTAATGAGCAAAGTAATGTCACAGTGTGGAATTTTGACGATGCAAATAGCCCTTTGGCAGCAGATTATGGCCCATCAGTATTGAGCTATTTTGACCCAGAACAAACAAACTGGGGCCCCGAAGAAACGCAATATAATACAACTCAAGCACTTGGTATTGCTGATTTTGCTGATGGCAGCTCAGGTGTAATGGCGTTTTCACGCCACGCCCCTACCGAGGGGTTATTAATAACCTTAAATACACCTGCCAATGGTGATTATGCAAGTGAAGGAATGGTTTCTGATTACACCTTAGTAATGGATTTATATTGGCCAGAAGAAGGCAAAGATATTTATCGCGCTATCATGCAAGCAAACACACAAGATTACCTCACTGATGATGCCGATATGTTTATCGACCCAACCGGCGGTTATGGTAAATCAACCAGTGATAGTGGTTACTTTGGACAAACAGAGCCTGAAAACTGGCACCGAGTTGCATTTGTATTTTATACCGCCCCCAGTAATGGGGTATTTGAAGTGTACATAGACGGCGAGCTTGCTGGTGTTAAAGAAGACGGTGAAATAAATAACACCTGGGCATTAACGTCATCTGTTTTACTCTTTACAGATAACAACTTTGAAACAGTGCCCGGTTATTTAAACGCCCTTTTATATGCTGGGCGCGCCCTGACTCGAGACGAAATTAAAAGCATGGGCAGTGCACAATCAAAGCTGACATTTACCCCTACAACACGGGTATTAAACCAAGCTATTGAGCGCCACTACCAAGCAGCTCCAACCGTAACACCTAATCTTTGGCTCGAGCAGCGCAACACGTTTTTTAACAATCGCACACAAAGTGTAAACAATTAAATACAAAAAACATGATGTAACTACATTTTTAAAAGAGGTTTTATTTTTATAAAACCTCTTTTTTATTTATTTATATCAATACCTTAAACTTTAATAAACGAAAAGCACCAAGCTAATACATGCTCGTTTACCCTAAAGCGTAAGGTATAAACCTATTGACTAAGTAAACGTCTTATTAAATTTACAGTTTGCTCAAATGCTAAATCTGCTCCTCCTCTTCCCCAAACTTAAAATCTAGTTGATTATCTAGCTCAACACGACAACAACACATAATCGCAGTAGCAATATTTATTGCAGGAGTAATAAAAATGAGTGAAGCAAATAATCCACTAGGTTTAGTTGGTATTGAGTTTACTGAATACGCAACACCTGATACAGACTACATGGATAAGGTGTTTACTGATTTTGGTTTTTCAAAATTAAAAAAATTTAAAGGCAAAGATATTGTCTATTACAACCAAAACGACATTCACTTTTTACTAAATAACGAACGCGATGGTTTTTCTGCTGAATTTGCAAAAAGTCATGGCCCAGCAATTTGCTCTATGGGTTGGCGCGTTGAGGATGCACAGCATGCATTTGAAACAGCTGTAGCACGTGGTGCAAAACCCGCAACCGACTCAACCCATAAAGACTTACCTTACCCCGCCATTTACGGTATTGGCGATAGCCTGATTTACTTTATTGAGCAATTTGGTGATAAAGGGTCTATTTATGAGTCTGACTTTGAAGATTTATCATCACCTAATGTAGTTGAAGATAAAGGCTTTATACGTATAGATCACTTAACTAATAACGTTTACAAAGGCACTATGGAAACATGGGCAAACTTTTACAAAGACGTGTTTGGTTTTACAGAAGTACGCTATTTCGATATTAAAGGTCAAAAAACAGCGTTGCTATCGTATGCATTAAAATCACCCTGTGGCACCTTCTCAATTCCTATTAATGAAGGTAAAGGCAATAACAACAACCAAATTGACGAGTATTTAGGCGAATATAATGGCCCTGGTGTACAACATCTCGCGTTTTTAACTGACGATTTAGTTAGCTCGCTTGATAAGCTTGATAAATCGACCATTGCTACTTTAGACATTATTCCTGAGTATTACGACACTATTTTTGACCGTGTGCCGTGGGTTGCAGAAGATAAAGAAAAAATTCGCGAGCATCAAATATTAGTCGATAGCCAAAGTGAAAACTGCTACCTATTACAAATTTTCTCTAAAAACCTATTTGGACCTATTTTTATAGAAATGATCCAACGTGTAGATGATGGTGGTTTTGGTGAAGGTAATTTCCAAGCATTGTTTGAGTCAATTGAGCGAGACCAAGAGCGCCGCGGCGTTTTATAACTTTTTTGAGTAAATTAAAAGCAGCGATCTTCGCTGCTTTTTGTCGTTTTAATATTTAAAAAGTAGGGTGCAAGATACAAGTATGCTTAAATAAATGCATGCACCCAACATCAAACCTAAAGGATAAGTAATGAGCCAAATTAACGAAACCCACGACATTAATTTAACTAGCTGGGTAGAGTCGGCCAATATTAAAGGCTGTGACTTCCCGATTCAAAATTTACCTTTTGCAGAATTTCGTACTAAAAACACAAATGAAGAATTTAGAGGCGGGGTTGCTATTGGCGATCAGGTTATTGATTTAGCAAAATTGAGCCACTTAAACATTTTTACCGGTGATGCTAAAACAGCCCTAGATGCAGCAAGCGAATCAACACTAAATACATTTATGGGTTTAGGGGAGCAATACTGGTCAGCACTGCGCTTAGCGCTTTCAAAAGCATTGCGTGAAGGCGCACAGCAACAAAAAGAAATGCAAAGTACCCTTATTGCTCAAGCTGATATAGAGTTTTCACTGCCGTGTCGTATTGGTGATTACACCGACTTTTATACCTCAATTTACCATGCAACCGCCGTTGGTAGCTTGTTTAGACCAGACAACCCGCTTTTACCAAACTATAAATGGGTGCCGATTGGCTATCATGGCCGCTCTTCATCTATTGATGTATCGGGGCAAACATTTCACCGCCCTAAAGGGCAAACTAAAGCGCCCGATGCAGATACCCCATCATTTGGTCCATGTAAACGCCTAGATTACGAGTTAGAGCTTGGTATTTACTTAGGCAAAGGCAATGCGCTGGGTGATGCTATCGCCATTGAAAACGCTGAAAACCATGTATTTGGTTTTTGTGTATTTAACGATTGGTCAGCACGAGATTTACAAGCATGGGAATACCAACCATTAGGCCCGTTTTTAGCTAAAAACTTTGCATCAACCGTATCGCCTTGGATTGTCACCACTGAAGCACTTGCACCTTTTAGAACTAGCTGGACACGTGATGAAAACGATCCACAACCAATGCCGTACCTAGAATCTGCCGCTAATCGCGAACAAGGTGCATTTGATATTCAAATGGATGTTAAAATTCAGACTCAAAAAATGCGTGATGAAAACCACCAACCTACGCAGGTCTCTGCCTCAAGCTTCAAACATTCATATTGGACTGTGGCGCAAATGGTGACCCATCATACTGTAAATGGCTGTAACTTTATGCCAGGTGATATGCTCGGCTCTGGCACGCAGTCAGGCCCTACACATGAAGAAGCGGGCTCTTTATTAGAGCTTTCTCGTGGTGGTAAAGAAAAAATAACCCTGAGTAATGGTGAGCAACGCAGCTTTTTAGAAGATGGCGATAATGTAATTATGCGCGGCTGGTGTGAAAAGCCAGGCTATGCCCGTATTGGCTTTGGTAGCGTAGAAAGCACAGTATTACCTGCTAAATAACTTATTGGTTATTGATATGTCCTAAATAAGCAAACACATTTGAGGACAACACATAGCAAATAAAAAAGCCACCTAGTTAAACTAGGTGGCTTTTTCGTATCTACAGTACGGGTTGATTAAAGCTCTTTTTCAACCTCATCAAATAGCGCAGTAATATTTTGCGCTGGCTCTTTCGTCGCTAAGCTTACAACGACAATTGCAATGCTTGCTAAAATAAAGCCTGGTACAATTTCGTACATGTAACTGCTTAAGCTTTGTCCATCAATCATAAATGGTGAGTAAATCCAAAACAGAACCGTACCAGCACCTACAACCATACCTGCTAGTGCGCCTTCAAAGTTCATGCGTTTCCAGTACAGGCTAAATAAAACCAGTGGGCCAAATGCCGCACCAAAACCTGCCCATGCATTACTTACTAAGCTTAATATTGAGCTGTCTCTATCGTACGCTAAGTAAATAGCACACAAAGCGACTGCTGCTACACTAATACGTCCTACAGTAACAAGCTCTGTGTCGCTTGCTTCTTTGCGTAAAAACGTTTTGTAAAAATCTTCAGTTAACGAACTTGAGCTAACAAGTAACTGCGAAGAAATTGTACTCATGATTGCAGCTAAAATAGCCGCCAATAAGAAACCAGCAATTAATGGGTGGAATAATAACTCAGAAAGAATTAAGAAAATGGTTTCTGGGTCTTCAACAACAATGTTGTTTTCATAAGTGTACGCGGCACCAAATAAACCAGTACCCACAGCACCAATGGCTGCAACTATCATCCATGTCATACCAATACGGCGAGCCGTTGGCATATCTTTTACGCTACGCACCGACATAAAACGTACAATAATATGAGGTTGACCAAAGTAGCCTAAGCCCCATGCCATTGCCGAAATAATCCCTAATGCAGAGCCTGCACCTATCCAATTAAGCATATCGGGGTTTACGCTATGAAGTGTTGACTCTAGCGGTTGATCTAATAAAGAGTAAGCAACGGTCGGTACCAGTATCAAGGCAATAAACATAATACAGCCTTGCACAAAGTCAGTTAAGCTAACTGCTAAGAAGCCACCAAATAAGGTATATAAAACAACAACACCAGTGGTGATGTATAAACCCATTTCGTAACTTAAGCCAAATGAGCTTTCAAACAATTTACCGCCTGCTACAACACCTGATGATGTATAAAGCGTAAAGAACACAATAATTACTACCGCAGAAACTACACGTAAAAGGTTTGATTTATCATTAAAACGATTAGAGAAGTAGTCTGGGATTGTGATTGAGTCGTTTGCTTTTTCAGTGTAAACACGCAAACGAGGCGCAACTAAAAAGTAGTTTAACCACGCACCAATAACCAAGCCTATTGCTATCCATGTGCTACTAAAGCCAGTAACGAACATAGCGCCAGGTAAGCCCATTAAAATCCAACCGCTCATATCCGATGCGCCAGCAGATAATGCTGCAACACTTGGAGATAAGCTACGTCCACCTAGCATATAACCCGAAACATCACTTGTAGACTGTTTGTATGCATAAAGTCCAATGCCAAGCATGACTATAAAATACAATGCCAGTGAAATAATCATTCCTGTTTCCAAATTCGCCTCCACAAAGTTGTATAAAACAGGCTTTTAATCCTAATAATGACTCTTAAAATATTATAATAAAGACACTATTGGGGTAAAAACCATCCGTCTTGACTATACCATGCTTAAAGGTGATAACTCCAACTTGTTACACTGAAGTGAACAAAAAACAGCCGGATTGACTATTTAACCCTCAAACACCCGATATACGGTAAATTTATTTACATATATAGCTAATATTTAATAACAATTCATTAAATCAATAATAATTACCTAATGCTATTTCGAACGTTTTGCCATATATTATAACCATTACTAATAATTATTATTTTGTACGGAACTATTTATGTATTTTTATGCTGCACGCCAACCTATTTTAGACCGCGAAAAGGAGCTTGTTGGATACGAGTTATTATTTCGTGATGGCGTTGATAATGTATTTCCAGACATAGACGGTGACGAAGCAACAACTAAGCTAATCGAAGGGAGTCAGTTTAATTTTGGCTTAGAAGATTTAACTGGCAACAAACCCGCCTATATTAACTTTACCCTAGAAACCTTACTTAAAGGTTACCCTACTATGTTAGGGAAAGAGACGGTCGTTGTAGAAATCCTTGAAACAGTGCAACCAGGTAAGCGCTTACTGGCTATTGTTAAAGATTTAAAAGAAAAAGGCTACACCCTAGCGCTTGATGATTACATTCACCAACCAGTATGGCGCCATTTTTACCCATTTATAGATATTATAAAAATAGACTTTTTAACCACTGATGAAAGTGCAATAAAAACCATAATTAACGATATTAAAGCCTATCCACACATCAAGCTTTTAGCTGAAAAAGTAGAAACCTATGAAGCTTATAATTTAGCTCTTGAGCTTGGGTTTGAATATTTTCAGGGGTTCTTTTTTTCAAAGCCTGAAATGGTACAAAGTAAAGCACTGCCGCCATCAGAAATGGCATTAGCAGAGCTGCTTTACGAAACCTCATCTGTTGAAATGGATCTTAAAAAGATAACCGATGTGTTTGAACGTGACGTAAATCTATCATACAAGTTATTGCGTTATTCAAACTCAGCTGCGTTTGCGCGCAGAGCCGAAATAAACACAATCAAACAAGCACTCATCGTCCTTGGCGCTAACGAAATTAAAAAGCTGTTATCTTTGTTATTTGCAGCGCAAGTTTCTGCCGATAAACCTGTCGAGCTAATTAGGCTTTCGCTAACACGTGCACGATTTGGTGAACTACTTGCTATTTCACACGGGCAGTTTAAAGATACCGGTATGGCCTTTTTAACTGGCATGATGTCGCTTATGGACGCCATTTTAGATGAAACCATGGAAAGCGTTATGCAAAAGCTCCCGCTGTCTGCAGAGATAAAAGCTGCGCTATTGAATGACGAAGGCCTGCTTGCTCAGTATCTAAACTTGGTTAAGTTTTATGAGCACGCAGATTGGGAAGCCGCCAACGAAATTGCTAAACAGTTAAATTTAGGCGAAGAAGTTGCCAACGCATACCATGACGCCTTAACCTGGGTTAATGAGCAAATGCAGCTGATGGTTAAATAATAATAAACATCAGAATCTGTTTATTTAAGCTCAAAATACACATAAAAAATGCCAGCAATTGCTGGCATTTTTTTATAGCTGTTATTTATAAGCTTTCTAAGAAGTCTTCATCAAAGTCTTCAGGCTCTTCTTTGATTGGAGGATTGCCGTCGTATAGCTCATAAAGCTGACGCTGAAAGTATATGTCTTTAACAAACAAATACGGGTCAAGAGAGTCATTAAGTAGGCCTTCTTGCGGGATAAGTGAAGCACGAGCTTCAACCGCTTTAAGCGCAAAAACTAAAATAGTTTGAGGCGTAGTCAGAGCGATTTCTGGTAACACAAAGTTATCAACTACATCGCCTGTTAAGTTACGTGCTGTAGTCGGCCCCATTGCTGGCAGCATAATATATGCGCCATCGCCAACGCCCCACACGCCCAATGTTTGGCCAAAGTCTTCATCTACCAGCTCAAGTCCAAGTGAACTTGCAACATCAAAAATACCAAATACACCTACCGTAGAGTTAACTAAAAAACGCGCTAAACTCACGCCTGCGTTACCCGCTTTACCTTGTAGCCCTGCGTTTATCATATCAACAGGCGCACTAATATTATCGGTAAAGTTAACAATCCCATTGCGTACAGGTACAGGGGTCACTTCTACATACCCTACAGCCACTGGGCGTAAAATATAAGCATCAAGAATATCCATATTAAAGTCGTACAATGGGCGGTTAATGCTTTGTAGCGGGTCGCGCTCATCAACTTTGTTTTCTGGTACTTGTGCACATCCGGCTAGCACCAATAAACATAAAAAAGTAAAACTATGCTTTAACATCTAATGTCCTTAAGGTATTAATGTATCAATTTGAAGTTGGTAGTCACTTACGTTTTCACGTTGTAGTGTCTCAGAGTGACCCTCTAACTCACCACTACTTGGCATAACTGACTCATCGATTGAGATCCGCGCTGTGATCACAATATCTTTAGCACTTGATAAGTTTAACCCATCAACCATTGCATTAGCATCAGTGAGTTGCGCTGTTAGCGGAAAGCTGTATTCATTTAGTTTAACAACCGCTAATGGCATAGGAGAGCCTTGAGCAGCCTTGGCAAAAATAAATAAAGTCCCCTGCTGAGGCTGCTTATCGAAAAGCTCATCCGCTAAGCTCACAGTAACACTAATAGCACTATTAGCAGAGACCGGCATTACAGAGCCCTCATTTTGCATTTGTTGCTCTATATCGGAAATACGCTGCGCTATCATTGAATAACGCGTATCGCTTTTATCCATGCTTGCCAGTAATACTTCAAACGCCGCTTTGGCTTGCGGCCAGTCCTTGCGCTCATAGGCAATAAGCGCTAATAAAGAAATAGCATCAAGGTTTGTTGGTTCAACCTTTAGCACTTTAGATAGCATACCCGCTGCACGCGTCATGTTCTCTTCGCTGCCTTCAAGCAGTAAAACTTGGCTGTAGCTAATGAGTACTTGCATGTTGTCTGGGTTCATTCGAAGGGCTTTATCAAACGATTGCTGCGCCATATCAAATTCGTTTAACGACATAGCCACACGTCCAAGCAACATCCACGCAACTTCGTCATCGCCTGATTCACTAAGCTTAGTGCGCAGCGCTAAAGCAAACGCTTGCAACTCGTTTTGAGTTAGAGGCTCACCTTTTTGCATTACCGCACGCTCGCCATAATCTGCAAGGTTATCCATTGCATCATACCACGCTGCTATTTGCTGCTGGCTCCCTGTAAAGGTGTAAAAAACACCGGTGAGGGCTAATAAAAATGCTGCGCCTGTTAAAGCAAAAATACGGTTATTACCTTTGCTATTAAGCGATTTTTCTGGTGAAAGCTCGTTCAATAAACGACGTTTTAGCTCAATAACCGATTCACTGTGGCTTTGCGCATCAATTCGTTGATTGTCTAAGTCGTTTTGCAGCTCAACTAAACGCTGCTCGTAAATGCTGATCAATTCTGCATTAGCATTGTGAGTAATGGTTTGCACGCGCTCTTTTTTTAAAAAAGGCAACATAATAAAAGCCAGTGCAATTAGTGTGAGTAAAGCAAAACACGCCCACATTAAAATCATTAATTTTGCTCCTGACGTTTATTTTCTGCAATTAACTTAGCAAGTTTTGCTTCATCATCGCTGTTCCAGGTTTGCTTAACTGACGCCTTACGCTGGCGAATTACAATAAAACCAAAACCCAAAATAACAATAAGTACAGGTAAAACCCAAAGTACCAATGTGGCCGGTGTTACAGGCGGATCGTAATGAACAAAATAACCGTATCTGTCTATCATGTAATCGATTACTTCGTCTTTTGTTTTACCTTCTTTTACCAACGCGAGTACCTTGTCGCGTAAATCTTTTGCAACAATAGCATCTGAGTCTGCAATATTTTGGTTTTGACATTTAGGGCACCTGAGCTCTTTGGTTAACTCTTCAAAGCGCACGGCTTGTTGGTTATTATCAAACTGGTAGCGATCTTGCTCGGCATACACTGCCATACTTATAAAAAAGCTCAGGGTTAATAAAAACACTCGCATTAATTTAGCTCCTGCATAACAGGGGCAAATTTAGCACGCCATACGCGCGGGTTTAGATCCCCTGTATGGTGTAATAAAATTTTACCCGTTTTATCCACTAAGAATGTTTCAGGGGCACCCGATACACCTAAATCAAGTGATAAGGTACGGTGCAAGTCTAAAATATTAAATTGGTATGGGTCGCCAGCACGGCTGAGCATATCGCTCACATCGGTGCGCAAAGCCTGCATATCAAATGGGCCATCAAAATCGGCATCGTACCCTTGTACATAGTACAAACCAATAATTTTTACGCCTTGCTCGCGCAGCTTAGTTAAATACCCAAGTTCAACTAAACATGTAGGGCACCAAGTCCCCCATACATTAAGTAAATAAACTTCGCCTTTTAGGCTTTCATCTGTCCAGCGCTTATCATCTTGCATTAAATCAGGCAGGTTAAACGCAGGCATCGTTTGGCCTAGTCGACCGGTTTGAATTTCACGCGGGTTGGCAAACAAACCTTGATACAAAAATACACATAAAAATATGAATATTAATAACGGTGCTAAAGCTAAAATTTTACGGTTCATTACGCATTCTCCAACGCTTTTTTGCGTGTACTTGCTGATGTACGGTAGCGTTTATCGAATAAAATCATAAACCCTGCAAGCGATATAAGTACACCGCCTATCCACATCCAACGCACGAACGGTTTGTGATAAATACGCAGTGACCATGCCCCTTTACTTAATTGCTCACCGAGCGCTAAATATAGGTCGCGAGTAAAGCCGGCATCAATTGCCGCTTCGGTCATAAATTGCATACCAATATCGTATTTGCGTTTTTCTGCATGTAACTCAGTCACTAGCTTATCGTTATTAAATACCGACACTACACCAGCATGTCCACTGTAGTTAGGGCCGCGTATTGCTTTAACGCCGTCAAATCGGTATTCGTATTGGTTAAGCGTAACAATATCGCCTTGCTTCATAGAAACATCACGCTCTACTGAGTATGCCGAAGTAAGCGTAACGCCTGCAATAACAAATGCTAAACCAACGTGACCTAGCACCATAGCCCAGTAGCTAATGCCTAAACGTTTAATGCCTTCTTTTAGCGTCCCGTGAACCGCCGCCTTGGCGTATAAATCTATGGCAGTAGATACAGCAACCCATACACCTAATGTGGTTGCTAATAATGTAAGTGGTTTTACGACATCGTAGCTTGAGAACAACCACGCACAGGTAATAACAACACTTATTAACACACCTATTAATACTTTATTTTGTAGTACAGCCCACTTGTTTTGTTTCCAACGAAGAAAAGGCCCTATTCCCATTAATATGGCAAATGGTACTAATAAAATGGCAAACATTTTATTAAAGAACGGTTCGCCAATAGAAATACTGCCTAGGCCCATTTCTTTATGCACCATAGGTAACAAAGTACCTAAAAGAACAATTAATGTGGCTACCACTAAAAAGATATTGTTAAGCCATAACGCCACTTCGCGTGATACAAACTTGTAACGGCCTTCGCTTTTAACTTGTGATACGCGCAGCGCATACAACGATAAACCGCCGCCCACAACAATGCCTAAAAAGGCTAGAATGAATAAACCTCTATCGGGGTCAGTGGCAAATGCATGCACCGATACAATAATGCCTGAGCGAACAATAAAGGTGCCTAATAAGCTCAGTGAAAATGCAGCGATGGCAAGCAGCACAGTCCACGATTTAAATACACCACGCTTTTCTGTCACGCTCAAAGAGTGCAATAAAGCCGTAGCAATTAGCCAGGGCATAAGCGATGCGTTTTCTACCGGATCCCAAAACCACCAGCCACCCCAGCCAAGCTCAGAGTAAGCCCACCAGCTGCCTATGGTTATTCCTAAACTTAAAAAGCCCCAAGCAGTCATCGTCCATGGGCGAGACCATTTAGCCCAAGTGTTATCAAGTTTACCTGTTAAAAGTGCTGCAATAGCAAATGAAAACGCAACCGATAACCCTACATATCCCATATACAGTAATGGCGGATGAATGATCATACCGGGGTCTTGTAGAAGCGGATTTAAATCACGCCCTTCAACAGGGAAATACGGCAGTAAGCGTTCAAACGGACTTGAAAGCAGTAGTGTGTACATCATAAAACCGACACCTAAAAAGCCAAGCACACCTAAAACGCGTGCACGCAACACCCAAGGTAGCGATTTAGAACGCATAGCAACTACGGCGGTCCACCCTGCTTGCATTACAAGCCACAGTAAAATAGCGCCTTCGTGCCCACCCCACGTAGAGGTAATTTTATAATACCAAGGCAACGTACTACTTGAATGATACGCCACATAAGATACCGTAAAGTCATCTGTTAAGCTGGCATAGATAAGCGCAGCAAACGAGAGAAGTACAAAAGCAAATTGCCCAACGGCTAAAGACGGGGCCGCACGCATTAAACGAAGATTACCGGTATGCGCGCCCCACAGCGGAAAAATACACAGTAAAACGCTTAGCACCATGGCAAGCGTTAAAGAAAAATAACCAAGTTCTGGGATCATATTAGCTACCGCTATCTAGGTTGTATTTTGGTTTTTCGTGTTTAATTCCTTTTACGGCTTCTGCAACTTCTGCTGGCATGTATTCTTCATCATGCTTAGCCAGTACTTCAAAAGCTTCAATCACGTTTGGTTCTACAAGCACACCTTGCGCTACAATACCTTGGCCTTCGCGAAATAAGTCAGGCAAAATGCCTTGGTATTTAATTGTTACCAATGGCCCGGTATCAATCAATTTAAAGCTGACTTGTAAACTTTGTTCATTACGAATGACAGAACCCGGCACAACCATACCGCCAATACGCAACTTTTGCCCTATTTGCGGTTTTTCTTTATCTGGGCCTTTGCCGTCTATTAGCTCGCTTGGTGTATAAAATAAGTTTATGTTTTCTTGTAGCGCATAAAGCACTAGGCCTACAGAGGCACCAATACCAAACAGTACTGCAATAATTACCAATAGGCGTTTTTTACGTCTTGGGTTCATGAGATTTGTTCCTGCTTCGCTTTTTTAATTCGCGCTTCGCGCGCAACTTGCTGCTCTACTGAGGCCATAATACGTTTTGTATCACGTAAAGAGCTAAATAAAATGCCCAACAAAATTAAGGCGCATGTACCAAATGAAAGCCACACGTAAAACCCGTAGCCTCCCATTGCAATAAAATCAGAAAAAGAGTCAAACTGCATAATTTACCCCTTACTTAACAAGGCTCGAACCCAAGGTCGATGCTTTTCACGTTGTAATATTTCATTTTTAAGGCGAATTAACGTTACAGTGCCCACAAACGCTGCAAATGCTAAAATATTTACCATAAGCGGCCAAAACATACTTGGGTCAATGGCTTTTGTATCAAGCTTTGTGATTGTTGCGCCTTGGTGCAGGGTGTTCCACCACTCTACGGAGTAGTGAATAACAGGTAAATTAATTACCCCTACAATGGCTAAAATAGACGCTGCGCGCCCTGCTGATTTTTTATCTTCAAAGGCATGGTAAAGCGACAGCACGCCTAAGTATAAAAACAATAAAATAAGTTCAGAGGTTAAACGTGCATCCCATACCCACCAAGCACCCCACATAGGTTTACCCCATGCAGCGCCGGTAATTAAGGCAATAGCTGTAACACATGCTCCCACCGGGGCAATAGCAATTACAGCAAGTTCAGCGTTACGTAATTGCCACACTAAAGCGACAATAGCTGCTATAGCCATAGAAGAGTATGCGCCCATAGACAAAATAGCCGATGGAACATGAATGAAAATAATACGGTAGCTGTCTTTTTGTTGATAATCAGCTGGTGCAAAACCTAAGCCCCAAATCCAACCAACAAGCATACTTATAACCGTAACAACGGCAAAATAAGGCAGTAACGTATTACATAATTGATATGCGCGCTCTGCTTTTGCGTAGGGATGTAACCACTTCCACATATTAACTTACACTCACTTTTAATGCTGACGATATGGCGATGGGTGCGCACATAATAGCAACTACTAACATGGCCCCAAGAATGGCAAGCTGCCCGCTATAATCCAGCGACATAGTACTGGTATCAATGGCTGACGTTGCAAAAATTAAAACAGGAATATACAAAGGCAACACTAATAGGCTCATTAAAATGCCGCCTTTTTGTAATCCCACAGTAAGGCCAGCCCCAATTGCACCAATAAAGCTTAATAATGGCGTGCCTAATAATAATGTTAATACGGTCGCTAACAGCGCAGAGCTCTCTAAATTAAGCAATAAAGCAAATAACGGTGTCATTAATACTAATGGTAAACCGGTAACAACCCAATGCGCCGCAACTTTAGCCAACACGGTGAGTGATAGCGGGTACGATGAAGCAATTAGCTGCTCCAACGAGCCATCGTTATAGTCGTCTCTGAACAATTTATCGAGTCCAAGCATGGTAGAGAGCAAAGCTGCTACCCAAATAATACCTGGCGCCATTCTGTTTAATAGACCGGGCTCTGGGCCAATTGCTAACGGAAATAAAGAAATAACAATGAGAAAAAACAAGATCGGATTGATAATTTCAGCACGCTGGCGAAACGCAAGCTTTACATCTTTACTAAATACCGCACTAAACAGCAGCCAATATGAATGTTGACGAGTCATCAGTAACGATACTCCAAGGTCACCGTTTGTAGGTTTTCAAACTGTGTTGTTAAATCTTGATGGGTTGTTAGTAAAATAGCGCCACCACTCTTTAAATGCTCAGAAAAACGTTGTTGTAAAAAGGCAACGCCATTTTTATCAAGTGCAGTAAAGGGTTCATCAAGCACCCATAGTTTTGCATCGCTTAACCATAATCGCACTAAAGCGACACGACGCTGCTGCCCTGCAGAGAGCATTCTTACCGGCACATCTTCAAGGCCCACTAAGCCAAGCTTAGCTAAAATTGGATATAAGTCGGGCTCATTTGTATAGCCGTTAATGTGCAACCAATGGCGTACGTTTTCCAGTGCGCTGAGCTGCACATTGACACCGGTTTTATGGCCTATAAATAGCAGGTCTGTGGCGTACTCTTCATAATGCTTGGCAATAGCTTGCTGGTTATAAAAAATAGCGCCTTCATCAGGCACACTAAAGCCTGCGACAATACGCAATAATGATGTTTTGCCAGCCCCGTTAGGACCCGCTAATTGCATGATTTGACCGCTATTTAGGCTAAAGTTAAGATCCGCAAACAAACAACGTTCTTGCTTGATGCAGGTGACGGACTTAATGTGTAACAAGATGACGTTTCTCTATGCCAAAAATTAGGCGTTAGTCTACCATAATGATAGGGTAATACGAATATTGCTTTAAAATCGATTCACGAAAATTAGCGAAAACTTGATTTAAAATAATGAATAATCCAACGCAAGTCACATTATCTAATTCATTGGTTAATAACCAAAGCACCCCGAGCACTTCGGACGAATTAGTACAATTACCCGAGCAGGTACTTGCGGCTAAAAATATTCAGTTTTCAAAAGGCTCAATTACTCTCGATGTTTTGATTGATAAACACTGGCAAACACTGCGCTTAGGCATAACGCATGCCCCTCAAAATACAGACAAAATAGCAAGTGCTAACATACAGCTCAGCGCTGATGGAAAGCAGCTAAATATTACTCCTAACAATACCAATATTACACTTAGCAACGCATCACAACTGCAGCGTTTTTTAAATTATGTTAGTACCGGTAGTGAAATACAAAGTAAACCCTTGCCAGTCAATGTACAGCTTTCGCCGTCACCGCAGCTTATGATACCTAGCCTTAATGCCAGTATTGCAATTAACAAAGAAACCGCACAGCTGTTAAATACCGAGCAGCCATTACAGGTACTTATTAATACAACCAATAAAGGCGCACAAATAAATGTTATTAACCGCTTTGCTGACACCGTCCATACTCAAACTCTCAGCCAACATAAAATTTCGCAGCTATTAACTAACTTACTGCCCAGCGCGCAACTACAAGCAACGCCTAAATTAGCTATTATTTCGCACCCTCAGCATAGCGGCTCGTTCACAACCCCGATAACCAATAAACAGCTTAGTGAATTGCCTAGCAAGCCCGTGGCAGTAAATATTACCAATCAAGCAGATAAGCTGCTCATTAAAACTAACTTACCTAAAATGCAGGTCGCACTTAATAACTCATTTAGTAAACCCTTTACCGACTTGGTTTTATCACAGCAGCAAAATGCAGCCAGTACCCCCACTGATAAAACAAGCCCGCAGTTAAGTGCACAAAGCCCTATAAAGTCGTGGTTACAAAGCAGCTTTAGTGATATAAAAACGCGAATTAACGATGCCGTTAAATACTTTGAAAACAAACCCTTTGCGAGTAAAACGCCGCCTTTGCAGGCTCAACAAGCTAAGCTTGATGTAAATAAAACGCCTACACCAATAAACACGCTAACAAACCCTAATTTAAGCAAGCTAAATATAACCGCAGAAGTTGTTAATCATTCTTTTACCCCTAGCAGCCCTTTAGCTAAACACTTTGCGCAGCTTCCTCCTTTAGTGCAAATAACCCAGCAATTAAAGGCGAGTGTGTCGTTATGGCAATCAGCAAACAACGCAGCTCAGCCCCATGCAGTGAGCGCCCAACCAACAAATGTAAGTACGCAAGGCAACGCTTCTGCGCCGCTGAGTTTAAAAACACTACATGCCACAACTTCACAGGTAAATACTCCTAACCAACCCAGTTTGTCTCACTCACTTTTTAACACAGCTGTAAGTCAGCAGTTACAACCAACAGAGGCTAAACTTTTAACCTCGCTTTTAAATTTGCCAACAGAGAGTGAGCGCCCAAATAGCGCTTCCAACCCTAAAACATTGTTGAGTAGCCAAATTACTGACATAGCAAGTAAAGCTACACAAAATACACCTGATCTAACGCGTTTAGTAAATCAAGCTTTTAATAGAATGGTCTCCAGTACTAATGTGCACCCAGCCACCATACAGCGAGAGCTTTTAAGTACCTTGCAACCACTTACTACGCCAAACGACACACTACAAAGTAGTTTTACAAAAGGGCTTGAGCAACTTGCGGTTACTATTTTAGCGGCGCCAATAATAAGCCAACCAAGTACTTCGCTAACGTTTAATAACCACACAGGCGTGGATGCCCTACTTAATGTGCTTTTACCTACTTTTAAAGTAGGTAATGGCGCGGATAAACTATTAGAGCAACTTCAACAAACACAAATACAAGAGCTTGCCCCAGAGCTGCTACAAGTTAAAAATACCCTTAGCCAAGTACAAGTAACTACGCCAAACCAACAAAGCGACACAAACCCGCTAGCACAGTTTTTATTTCCGATGAAACTTCCGCCTGAAGCGGGACAAACAGAGATAACCTTAGGGCAATATAAAAAAGCCAGTGTAGATAAAACCGAAAAAAACGTGTGGTTTGTTAGATTAAATTTTGATTATGCACAGCAAGGGCAATTACAAATAGTGGCTGAGCTTATGGACAAAGCGCTCGATTGCCAGCTGCTTGCCTCTAGCCAAGAAGTAAGTGCAATTGCACACCCTCACTTAGATAGCCTCAGGGCTAAATTAGCTCAGCATGGCTTGCAAGTAGGCGAGCTAAACTTAAAACGCGGAGATGCTAGTCATCAAGCGTTTTATCAATCGCATGCCATTATAAATATTAAGGTTTAACATGACTGACACCTCTAATTTAGCAGCAAATAATAAATCCGCGATTGGCCTGTTGTATGAAGCAGGAAGTACCCCCGCGGTAAGTGTAAAAGGATTTGGCGAGTTGGCCGATGAAATAATCGCAGCAGCGAAACAAAAAGGCATTATGATCCACCAAGATGAAGCACTTGCTAAAACACTCTCACACTTAGAATTGGGAGAGGAAATACCTAAAGAGCTTTATTATGTTATTGCTGAATTGATTGCTTTTTCGTACGTGCTTCGTGGGCAGTTCCCACCTGGCTGGCAAGACTTTCAAGGTAAGCTAAATGTAAAGGCATAACTAGGTGGATGAATTATATCCCCCCTTTATTAAGTATTACTGCACATTGGTATTGTGTAGTTAAAAGCAAAAAAGACGCTAGGCGTCTTTTTGTTTATGTAACGAAAATAATAGTTCAGCTTCAGCCCTAGGAAGCTCGCACTCGCGTATCACTTCATCTAAATCTGCGCCAAGCTCAACCATTTTAACAGCACGAGAATATATTTTTGCGTCTGGGTCATCATATTTTTGGGCAGCTTGTTGTTGCATCAACTCTTGATTTTGTTGCTCAACTTCAAGTACGCGCTTACCAATACTTAAAAGCCCTGTTCTGAGCTCAGACACTTCACTGCGTAATATATGTGTTTGCTCTGAGGTATCTTTTAATTGCTGTGATACCGCATTAAGCTCCGCCGACTGTTTATTTTTTAATGCAACAATTAGCGCCAGCGATATTAAACCTATCCCTAGCGCTGCTATTGCGATACTAAGTAACAACATAATTTTAGTGGTAAAGCTTAAATATCGCTTAACTCATCCCATTCGTCATCGCTAAGTAATTTATTTAAATCGACTAAAATAAGTAATTCGTTATCGCGGTTACATACACCTTGGATAAACTTAGCGCTTTCTTCGGTACCAACATTTGGCGCGCTGTCTATTTCAGAGCTGCGTAAATACACAACTTCAGAAACACTATCAGCTAAAATACCAATTACTTGCTCTTCTGCTTCAATAATTAAAATGCGAGAGTTATCAGTTGCATCCGCAGCAGGCAAACCAAAGCGTGCACGAGTATCAATAACAGTGACTACGTTACCACGTAAATTTATAATGCCAATAACGTATGAAGGTGCACCAGGTACTGGGGCAATTTCGGTATAACGTAAAATTTCTTGCACCTGCATTACGTTTACGCCATACGTTTCTTCTTCAAGCTTAAACGTTACCCACTGTAAAATTTCATCGTTGTTATCTGCGTTTTTATTCGCTGATAATAGTCTATCTTCGCTCATGCTGTTACCCCGTAATGGTCGTTACTACTGACGGCTATCTAAGCCTTCTTCTAATAGTGCATTTAAATTATCTACATCTATTAAAGCACACATTTTTTCTTTAATAACACCGGCAAGCCAAGGGCGTTTGCCACTGTGTTTTCGCCATTTTACATCTTCTTTACTCAATGTAATGTTATTTATTAACTTTTCAGCCAATAAACCCCAGTTGCTATCGCCTAAGGTTATTAAATACTGATAATTAAGAGAGGCCTCTAACTTTTCATCGTACTTTTCAGGCATTACCCAACGGGCAGTATCAACTACGTTTAGCTTTTCATCTCTATTAAGCATAACGCCTTTAAACCACTTTGGCTTACCAAATAAATGATTTACTTCACCTAATTGATGAATTCCTCCAAGCGCTTTCAAAGGAACAGCCAATGTTAAACCAGCCACTTCAAAAAACAGAGCCTGAAATTCACCTTCAAAGTAATCTTCTTGGCTATGTAATAAAGGGGCAGGTTCTGTACTTAACTGGGTTTGCACCTCAGCTGTCTCTACTGGCTCAGGCTCAATAGGTGCCGGTGGCGAAATAGTGGCGTCAGCCTCGCTATTACTCTCTTTTACTTGCTCAGAATAAAGCTGCTCGGTTACTTTTAATTGCGCTTTGGGCTTTAAAAGTACTTCGTCGTTTTGTAAGGCACTAGGTACTTGCTCAAGTAGCTTTGCTACAGGCTCAAGGTTTTCCTCAGGTTCGTCTTCGCATAATAGCGCCCCTAAGTATTGAGTCATTACTTTTTCATTAGCAAATAATTGCTTACTCATTCATTAACCTTGTCCAATTAAATAATCTAATAACGCTTTATAAGCGTAAACCCCACGCGAACGCGGGCAAAACTCTATGGGCACCTTTTGTGCAAGGCTTGCATCTCTAAACTTTGTATCAACGGGGATCACCCCTGGCCATACTTTATCTTTATATGTATTTTGCAACGTTTTGTAGGCTTCAAGCGACGCTTTAGTGCGCTTATCATACATAGTAGGGATTATAGTATATTGGTACTGTTTCGCTTGAGAGCTTTGCATTAACTCCATAGTGCGCATCATTCTATCAAGCCCTTTGAGCGCCAAAAACTCAGTTTGCACAGGCACTAAAATACGTTCGCTGGCGGCTAATGCGTTCACCATTAAAACACCTAAAACTGGCGGGCAATCAAGCAGCGCATAATCGTAATGTTCACTAATTTTTGCAAGTGTTTTTTTTAAAATTAAGCCCATTCCCGTTTTATTGCCCATGCTTCTATCGAGGGTTGCTATAGCCATCGTCGCAGGCAATATATCCAGGTTTTCCATGGTAGAGGGGCACAATGCTTGAAGTATTTCTTCACTTTGCATTGAGGTGCCGCGAGCAAAAATATCGTACACACTGACTTCTAAATCTTCAGAATCAATACCAAAATAGTACGTTAGTGAGGCGTGAGGGTCGGTATCAATGAGTAATACGCGTTTACCTTGCAAGGCCAAAATACCAGCAAGACTGACAGCCGTTGTGGTTTTACCTACACCGCCCTTTTGATTTGCTACTGTCCAAATCTTCACATTAAGTCCTAATTACTGTTCATTGCGCGTGGTGATTCTGATGCCACCATGAGGTAAACGAATTATTTTAATAGAGTTATCATCAGAGGGAAGTTCCACCTCTGGCTCAGGCGTAGCTTGTTGCACTTGCTCATCAGGCTCAGCTTCATTTTCGGTGGTTTGTTGTACTAAGCCATACTTAGAAAGCGCAATAACAACTTTACGATTCTCTGCTCGACCTGCTGCGGTGTCGTTATCGGCAAAAGGTGAGTATTGCCCATACCCCTCGATTGCCATTCGCGCTGGGTTAATTCCTAACGTTTCTAATTCAACTAAAATAGAGGTCGCACGTGCAACTGACAACTCCCAGTTAGAGCGAAACATTTCATTGCGAATACTTTCGTTATCTGTGTAACCTCTTACCCTTATGTAGTTATCTACTGGGGCAATAATATCTTTTACAATTTTCACGACTTGCTTAGCTCGCGCATGGGCCACAGAGCTACCACTTGAGAACAGCATTCCTGAACTTAGCTCAATAATAAGCCAATCTTGGTTGAGCTCTAAACTGGCTTCTCCATCACGAATTTCATCAATAAGTGCTGAATGTAATTTAGTTAACAAACTATCGAGTGGTTTACCTAAATGTTTTTGTTTTATATTGCTGGTATCACTATGTCCATCTAGCAGCTCTGGGCCAGACTCCTGTTTTTGAATGCTCTCACCGTACAATAACTCTTGCTCTGGGGTAACACGGTCAGTAAGTAGCCCTTCACCAGTAACGCCCTCACCTTGTTGCGATTGCTGCCTTGCTGATTTGTCAAAAACCTGTTCTAGGGAGTCTGAGAGGATTTGAAAACTTTCTTCTTTATTTATGGCAATGGCATACATAACCACAAAAAAGGCAAACATAATGGTCATATAATCAGCATAAGAGACTAACCAACGTTCTGTATGTTGATTTTTTTCAGCTGATTGACGTAAGCGCCGGCGTAACATAAAAGTTACTCTACCACGACATTAGGGCGCTCTGTGCGATAAGCTTCAAGCTTTAATTCTATGTTAATAGGACTTTCGCCAAGGCTTATAGCAATCACCCCTTCGGCCATCATTTCATGGTAAAGCATTTTTTGCTCCACTCGCTGCTTAAGCTTATTGGCCATAGGTAAAAATAATAAGTTAGCTAAACCCACCCCATATATTGTTGCAATAAATGCGGTGGCGACCCCTGCACCTAGCTTTTGAGGGTCGGTAATAAATGACATTGCTTGAATAAGACCAAGTACAGCCCCTAAAATACCTATAGTTGGGCTATATCCGCCCATGGCTTCGTACACTCTACTTGCTTCAAGTAAGCGGTCTCGTTCAAGCATTAAATCTATTTCTAAGGTGTCGCGTAGCTTTTGCTCCGAACACCCATCTACTAGTAAGCTAAGCCCTTTTGCTGCATAAGGATCTGGGTGACTAAGTGCCTCTTTTTCAAGCGCTAAGTACCCTTCCTGGCGAGCTTTATGCGACCACGTTTTAATTTGCTCTATGGCTTGCTCAATATTGTACTGGGGTGAAAAAAACACCCAATGGCTCATGCTTAGCGTTTTTTTAAAGGTGCTTGTCGCCGTTTGCAACATAACAGCCCCTAAGGTGCCGCCAAGTACAATAATAAGTGCAGGGCCATTAAATAACGCCGTGACAACGCCACCCTCTAAAGAGTAACCAATCGCTATAGCGCCCAGCGCAATGATTAACCCTAAAACAGAGAGCTTATCCACAACCAGTCTCTCTTTTTATTCTTGCTGCTACGTCGTTTAACGCTAAATGCTCAGAGGCAAGCCCAGCGTTAGCAATAGCTTGAGGCATACCGTATACCACACAGCTTTTTTCATCTTGCGCCCAAATTGTTGCGCCAGATTGCTTAAGCATTCGCGCGCCATCACGTCCATCAGCGCCCATGCCGGTTAAAACAATAGCAAGTACGTCTCCTTGGTAGCTTTTAGCAACACTTGCAAAAGTAACATCAACGCTTGGTTTGTAGCTTATTCGTTCACTATTATCTTCAAATACACGCAACGTTTTGTTACCACTTCGCCCCTCCACCATCATTTGCTGTCCACCAGGTGCTAAGTAGGCTGTGCCGGCTTCTAGCCTGTCACCTTGTTGCGCTTCTTTAACGCGTATTTTGCAAAGGCTATTCAAACGTGCCGCAAACGCAGGCGTAAATGCCGCCGGCATGTGCTGAATTAACAAAATAGGGTGTGCAAAGTTAGCAGGTAATTGGGTTAATATAGTTTGTAAAGCAACTGGCCCGCCAGTTGAAGTGCCAATAGCCACTATTTGATAGTGTTTACCGCTGGCACGCGTGGGCATACTGGGTGTAGTTGTTGTCTGCACTGGGGCAGCACGTTGAAAGCTTCTATCAGGTTGTTTAAGCGAAGAGCTTGTTGTGGCTAGTTTGCTTGCAGGTGGAGCTGTAGTCTTACTTGATGTTAATGGCCTAACAGGGCGTGGTGCACGCCTGCGACCAATTTCCTTCACTTTGGCTTGCAATAACTTGATTGCATCTTCGTTATTTCGTGCAATGTCTTCAAACTTTTTCGGTAAAAAGTCCATAGCTCCGGCATCAAGTGCATCTAAAGTTGCGGTTGCACCGTCGCGGGTTAATGAAGAAAACATAAGTATTGGCGTTGGGTTACTCGCCATAATTTCTTTTACTGCGCTAATACCATCAAGCACAGGCATTTCTACATCCATGGTGATCATATCTGGACGTAACTGCGCTGTTTTTTCTACGGCTTCTCTACCGTTAACAGCAAAACCTATTACTTCAATACCGCTGTCTTGTTCAAGAATTTCGCTTACTCGACGGCGAAAAAAACTGGAATCGTCAACAACTAAAACTTTTACGGCCATTGCGCTCTCTTATTAAATTTATGTGTAGGCATACACAGGTATGCCTACATTTTATCCTGCGTAATGCTTAAGCATATTAGGTACATCCAGAATCAGCGCAATACCACCGTCAGATGTAATTGTTGCACCAGCCATTCCAGGCGTACCTTGTAATAACGCATCAAGAGGCTTAATAACAACTTCTTCTTGGCCAATTAATGAATCAACCACAAAGCCAACTTGCTGAGTACCTATTTGTACAATTACCACATGACCTTGCGCTTTTCGCTGAGAACAATCAGCACCTTTAACTAGCCAATGCTCTAAGTAAAATAGCGGTATCGCTTTTTTACGAACAATAATTGTAAGCTGACCATCTACAACATTGGTTTTGGTTAAATCTAAGTGGAATATTTCACTCACACCAGCAAGTGGTAACGCAAACGTTTGCTCACCAACAATAACCATCAGCGTAGGTAAAATAGCCAGTGTTAATGGTACTTTTATCTCTAAAATAGTCCCTACGCCCAACTCTGACTGTATACTCACAGAGCCATTAAGCTGCGTAATTTTAGTTTTTACTACATCCATGCCTACGCCACGGCCAGAAATATCAGATATCTCTTCTTTGGTCGAAAAGCCTGGTGCAAATATTAAGTTATACGCTTCTGTATCTGATAAGCGACTAGCCTGATCATGGTCAATAACGCCTTTACTGATCGCTATTTTTTTCAGTTTTTCCGCATCCATACCTGCACCATCATCTTTAATGGTTAACAAAATATGGTCGCCTTCTTGCGAAGCCGATAATGTAACGTTACCGGTTCTAGGCTTACCCGCAGCTTCACGCGCTGCTGGCATTTCAATACCATGGTCAACTGAGTTTCGCACTAAATGCACCAACGGATCGGCCAGTGCCTCAACTAAGTTTTTATCTAAATCGGTTTCTTCACCTACAAGCTGTAAATCAATTTCTTTATTTAAGCTACGGGCTAAGTCACGTACTACGCGAGGGAATCGGCCAAACACTTTTTTGATAGGCTGCATTCGCGTTTGCATTACTGCACCTTGAATATCAGCAGTGACCACATCAAGATTTGATATCGCCTTACCCATCGCTTCACTGTCTGTATTGGTCGCTAAACTGACCAACCTATTTCGTACTAATACCAACTCGCCAACCATATTCATTATTTGGTCTAAACGCTTTGTATCAACACGTACTGTGGTTTCAGCAGGTGGAGGCGTAGCTTTTTTGGGTGCAGCGCTACTCGCTGGTTTTTCAGCCACTTTAGGTGTAGGCGCAGCGGCTTTTGCCGCCGGAGCTTGTTTTGCTGCAGGTGCTGGCGTAGGTTTTGCTGGCGTTTGTGCTACAGGTGCAGCCTTAGGTGGCTGCGGTGCAGGTGTGTCAGCTTCTTTTGATTCTGGTGCGGCGCCTTTACCATGCAGTTCATCAAGCAGTGCTTCAAATTCATCATCGCTGATTTCATCATCACCGCTATCATTTGCAACAGCCGCTGGTGGTGCTGTGTGTTTTACTTCTGGCTCACTGCTTGAAGTATCTCCTGCAACCGGACCAAAACTACCTACACCGTGTAATTCATCTAATAAACTGTCAAATTCATCATCGGTAATATCTGAACTTGAATCTGGCTCTGCACTTGCACTTGGTTGCGACACCGGGCTTTGCCCTTTGCCGTGTAGCTCATCGAGTAAGCTTTCAAATTCATCTTCTGTAATTTCATCAATTTGCGTGCTATCTGCTGAAGGGCTTGAACCTGCCACATCAAATAGTTCATCAAATGCAAATGGGTCTTCATCATCTATTGCGCTAACGGGAGCTGCGGGTTCTTGTTCAACAACTTCGGGGGCTGTTTCAGTAAGCTCGTCATCCGTAGGCGGTTGACCAAGTTTGTGAAGGGTTTCTAGTAATTGAGGGTCTGCTGGGTCTGGCTGTTCGCGGTTTTGAATAGTGGCAAACATTTCATTAATGGTATCTAGTGCTTGTAAAATCACATCCATTAATTCTGAATTAACGGTTCTAACCCCTTGGCGTAAGAGATCAAATACGTTTTCAGCACCATGACAAGCATCAACAAGCTCAGTCATAGCTAAAAAGCCTGCTCCCCCTTTTACGGTATGAAAGCCCCTAAAAATAGCATTTAGTAACTCAGTATCTTCTGGGTTATTTTCTAGCTCAACTAACTGTTCAGATAAAAGCTCTAGGATTTCTCCAGCCTCTACAAGAAAGTCTTGTAAAATATCTTCATCGACTTCAAAGCTCATGCAGTTACTCTCCTCTTAGAAGCCCAAACTTGATAATAGGTCATCGACCTCGTCTTGGTCAGATACAACATCATTTCGCGACTCTTTATCAATAATAGGGCCTTCAGGACCTGCTAATGTTTGTGCGGCAACCTGTTCTTCTGTTTCTTGTTGTTCTTTACTTTCAGCAATGCTGTCATCTTGTGCAGCAAATGCTGTTAAAAGGTGGATTAAACTTTCTTCTACTTCTCTGACTAATTCAATTACACGGCGGATAACCTGGCCGGTTAAATCTTGAAAATCCTGCGCCATTAGTACATTAGTCATTAAAGTTTGCAACTCATCGGTTTTATGATGAGAGCTGTTCATAAACTTGTCGATGCTGTGGCATAAGGTTTTAAACTCGCCCAGCTCTATTTCGCGGTTCATAAGCCTATCCCAAGTAGGCTTAATATGTGCAATTTCATCTGCTAGCTGCTGCGCAATAGGAAGGCTTGCTTCGACCGCATCCATTGTCTTATTAGCTGCATTTTCTGTCATTTCCATGACATAGTTTAAGCGCTTTTTCGCATCCGGAATTGCATCAGTGGTTAAATCGGTTAAACGCGTATCAAGTTCAAAGCTTTTAAGGGCTTCGTGTAATTGGCGTGTTAACTTACCTACTTCAGCAAAAAGCTGCGATTGCTCTTGAGAGGCAGTATCTAAAATTAATTGATCAGCTTTATCTTGCTCACCGTTTTCTAAAAAAACGACGAGCTGACGAGCTTGTTCTAAAGTAATTTGAGGCGCAGCTGGTGCTGACATAAGCCTCTCCTCTCATTAACCTAAGCGTTCAAACACTTTTTCTAATTTAGTTTTCAAAGTACCTGCAGTAAATGGCTTAACAATGTAGCCATTAACACCTGCTTGCGCTGCCGCTATTATTTGTTCTTTTTTAGCTTCTGCCGTCACCATTAAAACCGGAATATGTTTTAATTTTTCGTCAGCTCTAATGGCTCTTAGCAAGTCAATACCCTGCATGCCTGGCATGTTCCAATCGGTTACAACAAAGTCAAAAACCTGATTTTGCAACATAGGTAATGCTGTAGAACCATCGTCAGCTTCTTGAACATTCGTGAACCCTAGGTCACGCAACAGATTTTTTATAATACGTCTCATTGTAGAGAAATCATCAACAACAAGAATTTTCATGTTTTTATCCAAAACATCCTCCGGTGAGGTCTTAACCTATAATTTACTTACTACTAGTTTATCCAGTCATTGATTTTTGCTTTGAGCTTAATCATCGCCTGACCATGTATCTGACTTACACGCGATTCACTTACATCGAGTATATGCCCAATTTCTTTTAAATTCATTTCATCGTTGTAATACAAAGAAAGCACCATTGCATCTCGCTCTGGTAAAGACTTTATTGCCTCTAACAATGAATTATTAAACCGTTCATTTTTAACATTACTAAATGGTTTGTCTAGCGCTAAATCTTGACCTGCAGGGCTAATAACATCTTCATCTACTCCTAGGTCTTCTATACCAAGCACTTTACTGGAATTAACATCATTTAAAATATGATGGTATTCTTCTAGCGAAATATCAAGTTTTTCAGCTACTTCAGTATCTTTTGGTTCTCTATTTAAGCTATTTTCTAATTCTGTGATAGTTTCGGCTACTAATCGGCTTTTACGGTGCACCGAACGTGGTGCCCAATCCCCTCTGCGCATTTCATCAAGCATAGCGCCGCGGATACGAATACCTGCAAACGTTTCAAAGCTTGCCCCTTTACTGGCGTCAAAGTTTTTTGAGGCCTCGATAAGGCCAATCATTCCCGATTGAATTAAGTCATCAAGCTGAACACTAGGAGGAAGACGAGCTATTAAATGGCACGCCACTTTTTTGACAAGCGACGCGTGCTTTTCAACAATCACATTTAAATTTTGTGTTGATTGATATCCCATAGCTCTTTTCACCGATGTTGTCATAATCAGCCGTTTACTAGCTTCTCAATGAAAAACTCTAAATGTCCTGAAGGTTGATTAGGTATAGGCCATTTTACTGCTTTTGTCGCTAATGTTTTAAACGCGACTGCTGCTGGTGAATTAGGGAAAAGATCGACAATTACTTTTTGTTTACGCGTAGATTTACGCATATTTTCATCATATGGAATAGTCGCAACAAGCTCCATAGACACATCTAAAAAGCGGTCTGTTACTTTAGAGAGCTTTGCAAAAAGCTCTTGGCCCTCGCGCATACTGCGCACCATGTTTGCAACAATTTTAAATTTATAAACGCCATGCTCGCGGCTAAGTACTTTAATAAGCGCGTAGGCATCAGTAATAGAGGTCGGCTCATCACACACCACCACCATGACATCTTGCGCTGCACGAGAAAAACTCAGCACCATGTCAGAAATACCAGCGGCGGTATCTACAATTAAAATATCAAATTCGGTATTAAGCTCACTAAAGGCACGAATTAACCCAGCATGCTCAGATGGGGTTAGCTCCACCATACTTTGCGAGCCTGATGTAGCAGGCACGATTTTAATACCGCCTGGGCCTTCAACTAAAATCTCGTCAAGTTCGCACTCGCCTGAAAGGACATGAGATAAGTTTTTTTCAACACGTAGTCCTAGCATTACATCACAATTAGCTAGGCCTAAATCGGCATCTAATACTAATACACGATTACCCTGCTGCCCTAAAGCAATAGCAGTATTTAAAGAGACGTTGGTTTTACCCACCCCTCCTTTACCGCCGGTGACAGCGATAACTTTTACGCCGTTGTTGTTGTTTTGACTCATTTTGCGCAGGCCGCTTGCTTGATCTAATACTGTGTTAATCATACATCCCTACTGTGCTTGGCGCCACTGCTTGGTGCCTTGAATGTTGTGCTTTTGCTCTTTTTAAATACAATTGCTCAGCTTTTTTTACTAGTTTTTCAGCATTTGCAACGCGAATATCTTCTGGTACACGCTGACCATTAGTAAGATACCCTATTGGAAGGCGATTTTGAATCGCTATACTAATAATCTCACCTAAACTTAATGATTCATCTAACTTAGTGAAAATACAACCGCTTAGCTGAACCTTTTTAAAATGTCTTACGGTTTCTTGCAGTACATTTATTTGTGCTGTGGCACTTAATACTAAATAACTACGTATATCTACTCGCTGGTTGCGCATTAACGTATTTAATTGCTCTGTAAGGCGTAAATCACGTTGGCTCATACCCGCTGTATCAATTAATACTAGACGCTTATTGCGTAAATGATATAAAACTTCAGCTAATTCATTGGCATCTTTTACTTGTTTAACACCACAACCAATAATACGACCATATGTTGCAAGCTGCTCATACGCACCAATTCTGTATGTATCAGTTGTGATTAGGGCAACTTTGTCGGCGCCATACTTTTGTGCGCCTAATGCGGCAAGTTTAGCTACTGTGGTTGTTTTACCTACACCAGTAGGCCCTACAAGGGCGTACACACCCCCTTGGCGAAGAATTTCGTTGTTGGTGGTTTGCATTTGATCTTCAACCATTTGCAATAATGCTTTCCAACCTTGCTGACGCGATACGTCATCTGGAATAAAACACGCCATTTGCTCTGCAACGTCTTTATCTATTCCCATGCCAACTAAACGGTCAATCATGCATGCACGTGTAGGGTCGCGACGTGCCATATCTTGCTGCATTAAACCCGATACTTGGTGTTCTAGTAACTGGCGAATTGCGTTCATTTCATCACGCATCGCGATCATTTGGGCGCTTTCGTTGTTATTAGCTTGAGGACGCGGAGCCACAGGCGCATCTAAATCGTCAAAGTCTTGATCTAAGTCATCAAAGCCTAGGCTGTCTGCTTGGGTTTGCATGCGTTTTGGCGCTTCATTTTCGCGTGCAAACATATTTGTCGTACGTGGCTGTGCTGGCTCTTGGTAATGCTCAGACGTATCAATACCTGATTGCGAAAACATAGAGGCAAGCTCAGGAGAGCGAGGGCGTGGCGACTGGCGCTCTAATAAAGCTTGTAAGCTATCAGCTACTTTTGCTTGTGGCTCAGGTTGCGCACGCTTAGGCTCTGGCTTTACAAAGTTATGAGTAGGCTGTTGCACGGCTCTTTGCGGAGCAGGCGCTGCCTGTGGTTGCGCTGCGGCTTTAGGGGCTGCTTTGTCGTAATCTACTGCGGCAACAATTTCTACACCATTAGCGAGTTTTTTGTTCGACATAATAACGGCATCAACACCTAGCTCATCTTTAACTTCTTTCAGTGCGGTGCGCATATCTTTGGCAAAAAAACGTTTAATCTTCATGGTTCAACCCCTGTTAAAATCTTTATTGTTGGCCTACTGAGCTGACAATCTTGATCTGTCTTTCATCTGGTACCTCTTGATAAGACATCACCCTTAAACCCGGTATGGTGTACTTAACAAAACGAGATAACACAGTGCGTAACATTCCTGACGTTAGCAATATTGAAGGTTCTCCGGCCATTTCTTGATTCTGATGCGCTTCGTTTAATGATGTTTGAAGTCGCTCAGCAAGGCTTGGTTCTATTCCGGCACCTTCGTCGCCTGCATTTTGCAATGACTGATGCAACATCTGTTCCAACTCAGGCGCCAAGGTTATGACAGGGATTTCTGATGACATTCCCACAGCGTCTTGAACTATTAAACGGCGCAGCGAAATACGCACTGCAGCTGTTAAAACATCGGCATCTTGGCTACGTGGGCCGTACTCTACAAGGGTTTGAACAATAGAGCGCATATCACGAATAGCCACACCTTCGTTTAATAAATTTTGCAGTACTTTTACAACGGTTGTCAGTGGTAGTACTTCTGGCACTAACCCTTCGACTAAACGTGGATGGCTTTTAGCTAACATATCAAGCAGGTTTTGAACCTCCTCATGGCCTAGTAATAATGCGGCACTGTTAGTTAATAACTGGCTAATGTGGGTGGCTACCACAGTGGCTGAGTCAACCACGGTGTAACCTAGTGATTGTGCTTCGTCTTTTTGATCAGGCTTTATCCACACCGCATCTAGGCCAAATGCTGGGTCTTTGGTTTCAACCCCTTTAATAGGGCCAAATACTTGCCCAGGGTTGATGGCCAGTTCATCGCCATGTTTGAGTTCGCCTTCACCACTTGAAACACCCATCATGGTAATACGGTACGCATTAGGGTCTAACTCTAAGTTATCGCGAATATGTACAGGCGGTACTAAAAAGCCAAGCTCCTGAGATAGCTTTTTACGCACCCCTTTAATTCGGTTGAGCAGCTCACCACCTTGAGATTGGTCAACAAGCGGAATAAGCCTGTAGCCAACTTCTAAGCCAATAACGTCAATTTGTTGTACATCGTCCCATCCAAGCTCTTTTTGCTCTTGCTTGTTTGCAACGCCAGTACCGGCAACGGCACCACTTTCAGCCTCTTGGGCAGCTAGAGCAGCGGCTTTTAATTTTTGCTGCTGAGTAAAGTAAGCTAAGTAGCCAAGTAGTGCGCCTAAACTTAAAAAAGCAATATGAGGCATACCCGGAACCAACCCCATAATGATTAAAATACCTGAGGCGATAAATAATGATTTTTCGTTACCTAATTGGGCTTTAAATTGCTCACCCATGTTATGTGATTCGTTTTGGCGAGTAACAACAATAGCAGTACCAATAGAGAGTAATAATGAAGGAAGCTGCGCCACAAGGCCGTCACCAATGGTAAGTAAAGTATATACTTCCATTGCGCGGCTAAAGCTCAAGTCGTGTTGGATCATGCCCACAAATAAGCCGCCAACAATATTAATAATTAATATCACGATACCGGCAATGGCATCGCCTTTTACAAACTTACTCGCCCCATCCATAGAGCCGTAAAAGTCAGCTTCGCGGGTTACTTCACTGCGGCGCTCACGTGCTTGCTCTGCACTAATAAAGCCAGCGTTTAAGTCGGCATCAATCGCCATTTGCTTACCCGGCATAGCATCTAACGTGAAACGAGCCGATACTTCAGAAATACGCCCAGCGCCTTTGGTTATTACTACAAAGTTTATGATGATCAAAATTAAAAAAACCACTAAACCTACCGCGTAGTTTCCGCCAATTACCACTGAGCCAAACGCTTCAATTACCTTACCAGCCGCATCGCCCCCGTTGTGACCCTCAAGGAGCACCACGCGTGTACTGGCAACATTGAGGGCTAAACGCATAATTGTAGCGATTAACAGTACCGCCGGAAACATGCCAAATTCGAGAGGTTTCATGGTGTAAACAGTCACCAGTAAAACAACTAAGGCAAGGGCAATATTAAATGAAAATAATATATCAAGAAGAAATGGCGGCAGCGGTAAAATAACCATACCCAGCGCTGCAAGTACTAATAGCGGTGTGCCAACACCTTTGGCATACTCTTTTTTATCTTTGTTAAGTTGTTGTAATACCGCTTTAAAATCCATAACTCTACAATTCAATAAATTGACACTAGCCTGAAATTGCAATAACTATTCCAAGTATAGAGTCAGCAATAGATTCATTGAGTATTGATGCAAAATTTAAAGCTGGTTAGAGACAAGAGCGTATGGGCTTTATGGTTTGAATTTGCAGCCCCGTATTGGTATTTAGGCAAGGCGCCCCTGTAAAGTGTGGTTAGCTCAGCTTACCCTAATCGTATTTAAAATCATCCGGAATAGGAAGTTTAGACTTAAGAGGGATGGGGCGCTTTCCGCGGCCTTTTTTAAACCGTTTAAGCTGAAATACATAAGCTAAAACTTGTGCGACAGCGGTAAATAGCTGATCTGGGATCTGTTGGCCTATTTCGGCGGTATGATAAAGCGCGCGCGTAAGCATAGGAGATTCTACAATCGGCACTTCGTTACCTTTGGCTATTTTACGAATTTGCATAGCCATTTCATCTATCCCTTTGGCAAGTACAATCGGTGCACCTGCTCGCTCAGTATCGTATTTTAGCGCCACAGAATAGTGAGTAGGATTGGTTACAATTACGTCGGCATCGGGGACATCTTGCATCATTCTTCGCTGCGACATTTGTCTTTGTGTTTGCCTAATGCGCGCTTTAATTTGCGGATCACCCTCTGAGTTTTTGTACTCGTCTTTGATCTCCTGCATAGTCATTTTAAGTTGTTTGTTGTGGTTATAACTTTGATAAGGCGCATCTATTGCGGCAATAATCACCAAAGTGCACGACAACCCTAAAAACATCCACGAGAGTATTTCAAGGGCATGAATTATATTACTAGGTGCGCTTTCAATACTTAAATGCAAAATTTCATCAAAAAAAGTTTGAATCAAAAACACCGCAAAAATAGCCACCAGCGCAAACTTTAATATAGATTTTACAAGCTCTATCGCTGCTTGTGGTCCAAACATGCGTTTAAAACCCTTCATTGGCGACATTTTACTGGGTTTAGGTGCCGCGGCTTCCCAACTAAAGTTAAAGCCGCCGAGTAAGGTATTTCCTATAAATGCTGCAATAACAATAATTAAAACAAACATCGCCATAGGAAACAGCAGCGCACTGGCCACCTCACTCCACACCGCAAACATTTTAGTGGTGTCGTAGGTTTCGCTGCGATTTAAAGACAGCATCCTGCCCATAATATTGTATAAGCCTTTGCCTATTTCGGGCCCATATAACAGCAACGAAATTGCAGAAAAAATAAGTACAAACATAGTACCTAATTCTTTTGAGCGTGCTATTTGGCCTTTCTTTTTAGCATCTTCGAGCTTTTTGGAGGTGGGTTCTTCTGTTTTTTCTTGTCCTGAATCTTCAGCCATTGCCCCTCCTACACCGTACAGCCAACAAGGCTACACATTAGCTCAATCATTTTTAACCACTGAAATTCAAATTGGGTTACAAAATTACCCAAGGTGGCCCAAATAATCATTAAACCGGCAACTAATGTAAACGGAAAACCTATTGAGAAAATATTTAATTGCGGTGCTGCGCGAGTCATAATACCAAATGAAATATTAATAATGAGCATGGCCGTTAGGGGGGCTAAAGCCAATACCAATGCAGTGGTAAACATCCAGCTGCCCCACGTTACTATGTCCCAGTAATGATCAACAGCCCACCACTGGCCATTTATAGGCAACACCGAAAAACTATGCACCACCATTTGAATCATCATTAAATGGCCATTAAAAACAAAAAATAACAAAGTCGCTAAAATTAAGTAAAACTGGCCAACTGCAGGCACGCTCGCACCATTTGAAGGGTCTATAACAGAGGCAAAGCCCAAACCGGTTTGCATTGCCAGTATTTGCCCAGCAAGCACAAAGGTATTTAGCATTAGCGTAGAAGCAAACCCTATTGCAACACCTATCAACATTTGCTGTATAACCACCAGCACCATTTCAAAAGAAAATAAATTAGTAAATGTAGCAGGAGGCAGCGCTGGCACCACTAAAAACGTTACCACTACCGCCAATCCCATTTTAATGCGTGTAGGTACGTTTTGTGCGCCTAAGCCCGCCATAATCATGATCATAGAGCTGATGCGAACTAAAGGCAGTAAAAAATCACTTAACCATTGAATAACAACAGAAAAAGGAAATTCCACAATTAGCCTGCAATTTCAGGAATGAGTAACACTAGGCGGGTAAAAAAGTCCATTAGCTCTTGAGTAAGCCAATGCCCACCTACAATAAGTGCCCCAATGGTAATTAATAAGCGCGGTAAAAAACTTAGGGTTTGTTCATTAATTGAGGTTGCCGCTTGGAACACCGCCACCACTAAACCAACAAGTAAACCTGGTACCACAATAGCTGATACCAGCTTAATAACTAAAAACAGTGCATCGCTAAGAATATCAACAAAAATTTCTGGTTCCATGTTGTACTCCTAATGTTTAAAAGTGCGAATGTAAAACATGGTTTATGTCCCTAAGCCAAAGCTTTTGGCTAACGTGCCCATTACTAGGCTCCAGCCATCGACCAGTACAAATAACATTATTTTAAAAGGCAAGGACACTATCATGGGCGAGAGCATCATCATACCCATGGCCATTAATACCGAGGCAACCACTAAATCCACAATTAAAAACGGTATAAAAAACATAAACCCAATAATAAACGCGGTTTGTAGTTCACTGGTCACAAATGCAGGTATTAACACAATAAGTGGCGTGGCCTCTGGCGAATCAAGCTGGTCATAACCTGCTATTTTGGCAAACGTTTCTAAGTCTTTTAATCGTACCTGCGAGAGCATAAAGGCCTTCATGGGCTCCTTTGCAAGCTCTAATGCTTGTACCGAAGTAACTTGTTCATTTAAATAGGGTTCTATCGCACGTTCGTTAACTTGCTGATAAATAGGCGCCATAATAAAAATACTTAAAAAAAGCGACATCCCTAATAAAACTTGGTTTGAAGGTGTTGATTGTAAACCAATGGCTTGGCGCAAAATGGCCAGTACAACAATAATACGGGTAAACGAAGTCATCATAATTATGGCGGCAGGAATAAAGCTCAGCGCCGTCATAATTGCCAGTACTTGCAAGGTTACAGAGTAATCTTGCGTCCCGTCGGCATTGGTTGTAATGGTTAGAGCGTCTATGCCCTCTGCACTGCTTGCGGCAGGTACAAATAACACAGCTAAAATAATCAGCAGCCACTTTATCATAGGGTTAATTCTTTTTATTTTGATTCGTTTGCGGGTTTAGT
The DNA here is from genome assembly GCF_028599385.1 of Pseudoalteromonas sp. CST2. Classification (NCBI taxonomy): domain Bacteria; kingdom Pseudomonadati; phylum Pseudomonadota; class Gammaproteobacteria; order Alteromonadales; family Pseudoalteromonadaceae; genus Pseudoalteromonas; species Pseudoalteromonas sp. CST2. Next base: position 51,688 of record NZ_JAQREO010000007.1, on the reverse strand, counting down.
AGTTTGCTAAATCGCTTAGCAAGTTCTGGCAGTTCTTTTTCACTTAACGGCGTGTCTAATTTATGTAAGTAGTTAATACTGTGCGGGGTGACCCCTAATAAATGCTGTGCATTATCTATTTCAACCACCATTAAGCGCTCTCGAGAGCCAAGCGGTAAGCTTCGTACCACTTTAAATTCTTCGCTATTAGCTAAATTTGGGTTAAGTTTTTTAACAAAAAATGCCAGCACTACAATCAGTACTAGCACCGCAACCAACGACAACACCATAGACAAAATGTCGGCCGTAGGTGTTAACGTTTCTGCCTTTGTAAATACTGAGTTTGTTAAAGCAGCAAGGGAGCTCATCGTAATTTTTTGATCCGCTCTACCTGGCTAATAACATCCGTTAAACGAATACCAAATTTATCATTCACTACAACCACTTCGCCATGGGCAATGAGCGTACCATTTACTAATACATCCAGTGGTTCACCGGCTACGCGGTCTAGTTCAACAACAGAGCCTTGGTTTAGCTGCAGTAAGTTACGAATATTTATTTTAGAGCGCCCTACTTCCATAGAAATGGTCACAGGAATATCTAAAATTGTATCGAGTTTACGTTTTTCGTCACCGCTAAGTTCATGTTTAGCATCACTTAGTTCATCAAGCTCTGCTACATGCGCTTCGGCGCTCTCATCACCGCCTTCGGCTTCAGCTAGGGCTGCTGCCCATTCGTCCATTGTGTCTTGATCATCGCTCATACTTTTAACCTTTTAATCAATTACCAGTCTAAGTCTACACCGTCAGAAAGGTGTAAATCATCTTCTAGTTCTGCTAATTCTGCATCTGAATCAATTTTCTTGCCGCCTTTGGTAAATACATGCAGCTCAGATTTAACTGAATCAGGGCGTTTAATTTTTTCACTAATTTGTAGCGCAACGTTATCGCGAGAGCGACCCATTTTAGCTCTAAATGTAGGTAACTCCTCAACAAATACCGTAATATGCTCTGGCATTTCTACCGGTATAATATCGCCCGCTTTAAGTTCCATTATTTGTTTAAGAGACAAATCCACCTCAAGAAGTTGAGTCGACATATCCACCTCAACGTCCATAATTTCATCGCGTAAAGCTTTGCTCCAGCGCAAATCGGTGTCTTCTGTATCCGATTGTACACCCGCATCTAATAGCTCTCTAATGGGTTCAAGCATTGAATACGGCAGAGCAATGTGAAAATCGCCGCCACCGCCATCTAATTCAATATGAAAAGAGCTAATAACCACAACCTCAGTAGGGCTCACAATGTTGGCCATTGCTGGGTTTACTTCTGAATCGAGGTATTCAAACGACACGTCCATAACCGGTGCCCATGCTTCTTTGTAATCTTCAAAGATAATTTTTAGTAGCATTTGCACGATTCGACGTTCGGTAGGGGTAAATTCGCGGCCTTCAATTTTGGCATGGTAACGCCCGTCACCACCAAAAAAGTTATCTACCAAAATAAACACTAAACGTGCTTCCATGGTGATAAGGCCAGTGCCTTTTAGCGGTCTAAAACGCACCATATTTAAACTTGTTGGTACAAATAAGGTATGAATATATTCGCCAAATTTAATCATTTGTACGCCATTAATCGACACCTCTGCGGTGCGGCGCATCATGTTAAATAAGCTTATTCGCATATGACGAGCAAATCGCTCGTTAACAATTTCCAGGGTCGGCATGCGACCACGCACGATCCGATCTTGCGAAGAAAAGTCGTACTGTAATGTACTGCCTTCGCCGTCTTCACCTTCGTGTATATCTTCCTCTTCGACTTCATCAACGCCGTGTAAGAGTGCATCAATTTCGTCTTGGGATAATAAATCGCTCACGCTAGCCCCTTATTGCATCACAAAGCCGGTAAACAATACCCGCTCAATTACTTTTGTGCCTTCAACATCATTCAGCGCAGCTTGCACTTTTTCAAGCGCAGTAAAGCGTAATGTTTCTTTGCCTGCACTGGTGCTGAGTTCATCAGCTGTGGTGGTTGAAAACACGCTTAATAAGGTGCCTTCAATCAGTGGGATGTGCTTTTTAGCGGTTTCTTCATTTACATCGCCACGCACAAGTAATTGCACTTTTATTTGTACAATTCTATCTCTGCTTGACCCAGGTACATTAAACACAAAGGGTCTTGGCATAGCAACATACAAGGCACTGCCCATTTCGGCTGAAGAGCCTGAAGGTGTAGCCGAGTCGCTTTGCGCTGCGGTTGTTGTTTCTTCATCTAATGTTTCAACGGGTGCATCATCGCCCGCCATAAAAAAATAGCCTGCACCACCGCCAACAACAAGCAGTACTGCCACTATGATTATGATCAGCTTTTTTTTGCTTTTACCGGTTTCTTCTATTTCTAAACTTGTTTCTTCGGCCATTGTGATTCCTTTTTTAGCAAAGGTACTTGCTTGTTTTAGTTATTATAATAGCAGTACTTAGGCATAGTAATCTATTGATGATGAAGTTTGTTGTCGAGAACTTTGTGGGTTAGCTCCATCTTGCTCATCATTTTTATCCTGCTGTGTATTTTTATTAGCCGTTTGACCTTGTGATTGCCCTTCGCCTTCATCGCTTTGCTCATTACCAGATTGCCCGTAAGAAATCGTACTTTCACCTAAATCAATTCCCTGCTCGGCTAACATTTCACGTAAGCGCGGCATTGATTGTTCAAGTGCTTCTTTAGCTTGCTGGTTTTGCACTACAAAATTTATTTGTGCTTGTTCAGCATCACTTCTGATACGAATTTGCATACTGCCCATTTCTGGCGGATCTAAGCGAATTTCAGCTTCTTTATTGCTAATGCTTAGCATTGAAGATACACGCTCTTGAAGCATTTTAGCTGCATCACTTTTAACAATATTAATAGCCTGCATCATACTTGCATCTATATTTACCTGCTTAACCTGCGCGGTGCTGCTTTGTAATTGCTGCGACTGTATAGCTTGGCTCTCTAAAATAGACTGCTCATAACGAGCGTTGTCGTACTGAGTATTTATTTGTGCCTGCGTGTTATTAATGCCATCGGTTATCAACGTAAACACCTGAGCTACACGCGATAAACCAGTATTTGTTTTAGGCTCTTTAAGTAAGCTTTCCTGCTCGGCCTCTAGGGCGTTTAACTCTTCTGGATTTACACCGTCTTGCTCAATACTAGAGGGTGCTTCAGCATTAATCATGGCTTTATTTTGCGGTGTATTCGCATTCATTGCAGCATTACTGGCTTGCTGCGCATTTAAAGCCGTATTTGCAGAGCTCGACACACTTTGCGCTTTGCTCTCACTAAGCTGCGTATCAAGCATAGTTTGTAAGTTGCTTATTGTTTCATTTACTTTTTTGAGTGTATCACCTGTTGGTTGCTCGTTACTCACATAGCTTTTTAATTGACTAAGTAGCGCCTGCTTTTCATCGCTATTTAAGTTTTTTAACTGAGATTGAACTAGCTCACCGCGCGTGCTTGTCTCTTTTTCGTTTTGTACGACAAACTCTGTCAGTAATTGTTTAACGGAGCTTGCACGATCATCACCTTCACTTGGCGTGGTTTCAGTAAATGAGCTTTTAACGTGCTCGTTTAATTGTGCACGTTGCGCTTCGCTTAATGAGTTGAGTACTTTAGATGTAGTTGATAGCTCTGATTGCGTAGATGAACGAGTCAGGTCTTTGGCTAATTGCTCTATGTCTGCATCGCTTATAGGCAGCGCACTTTCAGCATTTAATACAGTGCCTGGCGCTTTTGTATTCTCAGCACCTTTACCTTCATTATTAACAGAGGCTGCACTGCTATTAGCTTTATTAATTTGTGTTTGCACCGCTTCTGCTATTGGGTTTTTAGCGGCACTACTTGCTAGGCTCTCATTTTTTAAAGAAGGGGCTAAATTTTCTCCAGCGCTTTGCTTAGCTGCTTTAGTTTCAAGCTCGGCGTTTGTAAACGCGCTTTTTTTGCCATTGCTATTATCGTCAGCTAAAAGAGTATCATCGGCTTTAGTCGTTATGGCATCTGCTTCATCAGTTTCACCTAATTGCGAAGCTAAAAAGTTGACACTTTTATCACTCTTTTTAGCACTTAAATCGCTAAAATCATTATCGCTACTGCCGTGTTTTTTTACACTTACGTCAATCACTTGCGAGGAGTTTATTTGTGCTAAAACGCTATCGCCAGATAATAACGTATCTTGCGTGTCATCACTTGATGAAGCTGTCGGTTTTTTGCTATTGGCTAGCTGCTTATCATCTGTTGGCAATAAAGAGCCTGCTTGGCTAGGAGCCTCAGAATTAGCAGGCAATACAAAGGGTTTGTCTGCATCTTGTAGCTGGCTTAAAAAAGCATCACCAGATTCGTTACCTGCAGGTAAGTTATTGTCTTTAAATGCTAAAAAAGAGTCTTTTTCAGCTGTTGCCAACATTGAAATATCGTTTATTGCCATAATTCACCTACACAGCACTGCGGCAAGTTGCCACCGCACTTTGCCAAAATTAATTACCACCTACCAATATAGCAATAAACGCGCCAGAGTTATAAACTTTTACGGCGCTGAAAAAATTGATTAGCAGAAAACTCGTCCAGCATTTTTTGCTCACTCTTTGCCATTAGCGCCGCCGCTTTTAGGTTTTGTTTTTCAATTAATTTTGCTACGGCTTTTGCTTTTACCTGCTGCTTTAACCACAAAGCTTTACGCTGTGTTACAACTTGCTTTGCGGTATTGACCGTACTGGCTTGCTGGCGAATCGCTTCTTCAATTTTTGCTATAAAGGCATGGTACTGACCAAAGCCCGCGCTTGATAAACCGGACTTTCCTTTCACATGTAATTGCTGAGAGTATTCTAATCTAAAGTTATTTAACCCTTGCAGCTTTTGTTGGTTAGCTTGTAAATTTTGATTGGCTTGTAAGTAGCTCATGCGCAGATTTTCTTCTTTGTCGTTTTCGAGCTTAAGCAGTAAATCGAGCTTATTTTTTGCCATTATGCTTGTCCTAGTAATTGAGCTAGGCCGTGTAAACCATCGTCGTAACTTATTACATCACGCATACCTTGCTGTAAAAACGCATTTACGCGCGGCATCATATTTATAGCTTGATCAAGCATTTGGTCAGCCCCTTTTTGATACGCACCTAAGGTGATCATATCTTTATTTTGCTGATACATTGAATACACTTGTTTTAATACGCGGGCCTGCTGCATATGAGGCTCAGACACCACTTGCGGCATAACACGAGAAATTGATTTTTCGATATCTATCGCGGGGTAATGACCGCTATCGGCTAAGTCACGCGAAAGTACAATATGCCCATCTAAAATAGCACGTGCAGCATCGGCTATTGGGTCTTGCATATCATCGCCCTCACTAAGCACTGTAAAAAACGCAGTGATAGACCCTTGCCCTTCACCGCCATTACCCGCTCGCTCCACCAGCGCCGGTAATTTAGCAAATACAGAAGGCGGATACCCTTTTGTAGCAGGAGGTTCGCCAACCGCTAGCGCTATTTCGCGTTGCGCCATGGCGTAACGGGTTACTGAATCAAGCAATAACAATACGTTTAAACCTTGATCACGAAAGTACTCAGCAATGGTCACCGCACTTTCACAGCCTTTTAAGCGCATAAGGGGCGATGCATCAGCAGGAGCAGCTACCACAACAGAGCGTTTGCGCCCTTCTACACCGAGTATCTCTTCAATAAACTCTTTTACCTCACGGCCACGCTCACCCACTAGGCCAACCACAATAACATCGGCTTCACTGCCGCGGGTCATCATACCTAAGAGGACCGATTTACCTACACCAGAGCCTGCAAATAAACCCATACGCTGGCCTTGCCCTACAGTAATAACTGAATTTATAGCCCGTACACCTACATCCATAGGTTGGCTGATTGGTCTTCTAGCGAGGGGGTTTATGGGGTTTTGTGCAAACTTTAAATAGTGTTCGGCGTTAATTTTTCCCAAGCCGTCAAGCGGGCGGCCTAAGCCATCTACAACGCGGCCTAGTAGGCTCATACCAACAGGCAAGCCGGTATCATTTACTTGTGGAATAACACGCGCACCGGGTAACACACCGGAAATGTGGTCATTAGGCATTAAGTAAAGGGTTTGCTCACTAAAGCCCACTACCTCAGCATCTACAAACCCTGACATAGTTTCTATTTTGCATTGGCTGCCTACAGGCGCACGTAGCCCTTTCGCCTCAAGGGTTAAACCGACTACTCGGGTTAAAATACCTGCTACAGCAGGTTTAAACACTGCAATATGTTGTTGGTATTGATTTAAGCGTTCGCTTAGAGGTGCACGTTGAGCTGCCATAACACGCCACAAAAAAGATTAGATACCGCTATTATGCAAAAAGCTATCCAACGTTTCTTTGACACGGGTTTTTAGGGTCATATCTAAAGACGATTGTGGCGTTTTAACTTCGCAACCGCCGCGCTCGAGTGTGGGTTCTGCAATTAGCTGCCAATTATTATCTGCAATAGTTTGCTCACCATAGCTTTGCTTTACCAGTTCTAGGTCATCTGGGTTTAAATGCACACGAACTTTTTCTTGCTCAGTATTTAATGCATCTATGCTTTTTTTAAGCGTATGTAAAATAACATCGGGCGATATTTTAATTTCTTGATAGGTTATAGCTTCTGCCAACATAACCGCTAATTGCACTAAGTGCTTTTCTGCCAGTTCGTCCACTTTATCAAGCGGAGCGCTGAGGTTGTCGATTATGCTACGCAAGCTGGTTAACTGCTCTTCTATTAACGGCTTTACGTCTTCTTGGCCTTGTGTTTTACCAAGCTCTACGCCTTCTTTATAGCCTGCTTCTTTGCCCTCACCAACCCCTTTTTCAAAGCCATCTATGTAGCCTTGTTCGTGCCCTTGCTTTAGGCCTTCCTCATAAGCATCTTGCCTAATGCGCTCAAGCTCAGCCATAGTTAACGAAGGCAGTTCAGGCTCTTGCGGCTGAGTGTCTTCTACAGCTTCTTCTTCAACTTCTTTTTTATACAAATCAGAAAGTGGTGTGCCAAAAGCCGTTGAACGATTGCCAAAACTGCGCTCATCAGGAGCAACATCAGGTATTGGCCAGTTTTTTAAAAGCTCATCAGCTTCATCTGCATGTAAAGGGCGACCTTTTAATTTAGACATAGCTTACAGGAACTCCTCGCCACCGCCGCCGCCTAACTGAATCTCACCCGAGTCAGATAGACGCCTTGCTGTTGAAAGCACTTCTTTTTGGGCAGCTTCTACTTCACTTATTCTAACCGGCGCCATTGCTTCTAAGTCATCGGCAAGCATTTCGGCAGCACGTTTAGACATATTACCCAAAATTTTATCTTTAAGCGCTTCGTCAGTCCCTTTAATTGCTTTCATTAGTACGTCTTGCTGTACTTCACGCAATATGGCTTGAATACCGCGGTCATCCACATCCATAAGGTTTTCAAACACAAACATAAGATCTTGAATTTGCTGAGACATTTCTTCATCGTGTTCACGAATAGAGTCCATCAACTGCCCTTCTACATTTGTATCTAGGTAGTTCATTATATCTGCCGCGGCTTTTAAGCCACCCATTTTAGCGGCTTGTGCGCCTGCTTGGCCGGCAAATTGTTTTTCCATAATTTCGTTAAGTTCTTGTAATGCTGCAGGTTGCACTTCTTCAAGGTTCGCAATACGCATAGTTAAATCTAGGCGCACTTTTTCAGGAAATTGCGCTAGGATTTCTGCCGATTGCTCAGGCTCTAAATACGATAAGACAATAGTTTGAATTTGCGGGTGCTCATTACGAATAATATTGGCAACTTGCTTTGAGTCCATCCATTTAAGTGAATCTAAGCCTTTAGCGCCCGATCCCATTACAATTTGGTCTATTAAACTAGCTGCTTTATCTTCACCTAATGCGGCGGTAAGCGCCTTTTTAATAAAGTCTTCTGACTGGAAGCCAATTGTACTAAAGCTTTGTATTTGTTCTATAAATAAATTGTGGACTGCGCTTATTTTAGATTGTGACAAGTCATCTAGCGCGGCCATTGCCATACCCACTTTTTGCACTTGCTTAGGCTCTAAGTGTTTAAGTATTTGCGCTGCATCTTCTTCAGATAAGCTCAATAAAAGAATTGCAGCTTTATCTACGCCATCTAACTTGTCAACATCAAACGCTGGCGGGAGTTGTTTTTGTTCTTGATCAGTCATCTTCTGTTAACCACGCTTTCACTACTTGTGATGATAGTTCAGGTTCGTTCGCTACAAGTGCTCTTACCGCTTTAAGCAAATCTTCGTCGCCATGTAAATCTGGCAGCTGTAGTGTACCATCGCTTGAGAAGCCTACAGAAGCAGAATCAAAGTCTTTATTTAGCATATCTAGCGTGCTATCGCCAATATCCACCCCTGAGCTTAATGCATCTTCATCGTACTCTTCGAGCGTATCATCTGGGTATATTAAGCGTTTAAGCATAGGCTTAACAACTGCCATAATAAGCACAATAATAACCAGCGCACCCAGTACTAAGCGGACGATTTTCATAAACCAGTCCTGCTCCCACAGCGGTACTTCTAAATCTAAATCAACTGCTTCGCGTACAAATGGCACGGTTACCACCTCTAATGCATCGCCGCGTTGCATATCAAAACCTACCCCACCTTGTAATAGGCGACGTATATTTGACAAAGCCTCTACCGAGCGCGGCGCCATGGTTGTTTCGCCGTTTTCACCTACTTTTGGCACATAATCAACGGCAACCGAGACGCTAATTCTGCGAATAACCCCTGTTTGTTGGCGCTTATGCGAAATGGTGGTGTCTAGCTCAAAGTTACGTGTAGCCTCTTTATGCACTCGGCTTGGGTTCGTTGCTGTACCAGCATTGCCTTGACCTGCCACTTCTGGAATAGTTGAATTCATAGGTGGTTGATTAGTGAGTGCCCCAGGAATACCTACCGCTAAGCCACCAATGTTGTTCTCTTCAAATGTGGTTTCGCTTCTTACTGCTGGTAAGTCTGGGTTGTAGCGCTTTTGTGTTTCTTCTACTGAGCTAAAGTCCATATTTAAATCAACTTGCGCCGTGTAGTTACCCAAGCCGACTACAGGAATAAGAATACTGTCTATTTTCTCTAAATACTCTTGCTCACGCTTTCTTTCAATGTCGTACTCTTTACGAGAGCGTGCTGCTAATGAATCTTGTGAACCTGAATTAAGTAAGCGACCGTTTTGATCTGTTACCGTAACACGTGAAGGCTCAAGCCCTTGTACTGCAGAGGCAATCATATCAACCACTGAGTCAATCTCTTCGCCATCAAGCATTCTGCCGCGCTTAAGAGTCAATACCACTGTGGCTGATGGCTTTTTCTCTCTGCGTGCAAATACGTTTTCTTTTGGAATGGCTAATAGAACTTTAGCGCGTGTTACGTTGTTTAATTCTTCTATGGTGCGGGCAAGTTGTTGCTCGCGGCCATGTTTTAAACGTTCTCGCTCTAATCGTTGGCTAACACCAAAGCCCATATCTTGCATTATGATGTCGGTGCCTGAGGTAGGACCTTGTTCTAGGCCTTCACGGGCCATCAGCAATTTAATGTTTTGATACTCGCTTTCATCAACCGAAATCACGTTGCCGTCTAGCTCGTAGTCAATTTTTTGTGCATCTAAAAAATCAAGGGTTTGGATCAGCTCTTCTGTTGGCATTTTACCAAGCGGACGCATGTCTGGCTGACGTGCCCAAATAATCACGAAAATGGCAATAGCTAAACAAATAGCCAGCGCAATAATAAGGGTGACTTGGCGAAGCACGTCAACACCATTTAAGGCGCTTAAGTAGCCCGACTTTTGTTCTTGTTGCTCGTTATCTTCGCTTTGGTCAATACCGCCGCCAGCAAGAGCAAGATCTGTTGATTGATTAGATTGCGCCACAATAATTCTCCACTACCTACTTAAACAGGCATGTTCATAATTTCTTGGTATGACTCAACAAGTTTATTTCTTACTTGTACTGTAGCCTCAAATGCCACTGACGATTTTTGTGAGGCAATCATTGCCTCAGCAAGCGATACACTTCTATCACCCATTTCAACAGCCACTACTTTTTGTTTGGCATCTTGTTGTAAGCCATTAACCGTGTTTAATGCATCACTTAGCAAGTCACCAAATTGAGCAGACGATGTTGGCTGAGCTTGGGTAGGTAGCTTATTGATTTGATTTGTATGGCCTGCTTCTAAAGCCATTGATTGCATTTCTTGAAATAGCGCGCTGTTTTGAATTTTCATAATTTTCTCTGGCAAATGCAGTTAACGTTCATAAAGGAAATAAAGCACAAAGTGTGCCATAAAAATAAACCTTTAATTACATAAGGTTAACCATTATTTTTGAGAGTCAGAGATTTGACAACCCTAAACTAAGCGTGGTTAGTTTAGGGTTATATAGAAGAAAGGGGTAAAGTTATGCGGGCAGCGAAATACCTAAATCACGCATTTGCGCTAGTTTATAACGTAAAGTACGCGGACTGATCCCAAGTGTTTGTGCAACATCTTTACGTTTGCCTTGGCAGCGCGCTAGGGTCTCTAATATTATTTTATGCTCTTTATCTTTTAGCTCATCTTTATAGCTGCCAGTATCAACACTAGGCAGTGAGCCACTCACCTCTGCAGGCGTTATTTTGTCATCATAATACGCGCCACTGGGAGTGTTCGCTTGTTCAGGCGCTATCTCCTGTTTAGGCATACTGTTAATTGGCGCTTGCATTAAGTTTTCAATAAAAATAGCCTGTTCGCCAATTACATTGCCCGTTCGCAAAATAAGCGCACGTTGAATTACGTTATCAAGCTCGCGTACATTACCTGGCCATGCATGGCTTAATAATTTTTGCTCAGCGGCACTATCAAGCGTTGCTAGCGGCTCTTTACTTTTAACTAAATGGCGCTCTATTAAATGCTTAGCCAATACAATTATATCGCCTGGGCGCTCACAGAGCGGTCGCCACATTAGGGGGAATACATTTAAGCGATAATATAAGTCTTCTCTAAATTGGTTATCTGCAACGGCTTCTTTTAGGTCGCGGTTACTGGTGGCGAGTACTCTTACATCGAGTGAAATTGTTTTTCGGGCACCTAAACGCTCAACTTCACGCTCTTGCAATACCCGTAATAGCTTAGCTTGCAGCCCCAAGTCCATTTCGGTTATTTCATCAAGTAATATGGTGCCGCCTTGGGCTTGTTCAAATTTACCTGGGCATGCTTGTATTGCACCGGTAAACGCGCCTTTTTCGTAGCCAAATAAAGTGGCTTCAAGCATGTTTTCGGGAATAGCCGCACAGTTTATTGCCACAAAAGGCGCATCGCATCGGTTTGATTTATCGTGAATGTATCGCGCTAACACTTCTTTACCTGAGCCACTAGGGCCTAGCACCATAACGCTTGCATCTGAGCGCGCCACTTTGCTCGCCAGTTCTAAAAGCGCAATACTGCTTGGGTCGGCAACAATTGGGCCGTCAGTGTCTTTTGGCTTTTCGGGTAAATACCGACTAACCATATTTAAAAGCACCTCAGGGGCAAATGGTTTAGCCATATAATCAATTGCGCCTAAGCGCATTGCCTCGACTGCATCATCAATCGTTGCATAGGCAGTCATCATTAATACGGGGAGATCTGGGTAGTTAAGCTTAATGCTTCTAAGTAAATCTAGGCCGCTCATCGCGCCCATTTGCACGTCGCTGACCACTAATGAAAACTCAGATTTTTTTAATTGGATCATGGCTTGCTCAGCACTATCGGCTGCAACACAGGCAATACCCGACATCTCTAACGTGTCTATGAGTGCTTCTCTTAAACCTGCATCATCTTCAACCACTAGTATTGTATTACTCATGCTGTTTTCTCCTGCGTTGAGGCCGTGCATATGGGCAGCAATAAACTAAAACATGCACCACCATTGGCATTATTAACCACTTCAACACGTCCTTGATGCGCATTAGCCACAGAGCTTACAACAGCAAGCCCAAGCCCTGTACCTTGGCTTTTTGTGGTATAAAACGGTTCAAAAATTTTCTCTATTTGGCTCAACTCTACACCAGGGCCGTTATCGCATACGCTAATACGCACGGTATCGGGTTCGCTGCTATCGCGCTGCGCTTTTAATGTCACCTGGGCTTGGCTGCCAATAATTTGAATACTATTGTGAATAAGGTTTTGAATAGCACTGGCCAGCGCGGTTTTATTACCGGTAATTTCTATGTCTGGCTCTGGTAGCTCAACAACAAGTGAGCTGTTATTTAAGGCTACCATTGCATCGGCACCTAGTTTTACCTCGTTTAAAAGCTGCTGCATAGAAACCTGTTCAACCACTTGTTGCTCGCCGCTTTTAGCAAAAAGCAGCATATCGTTAACTTGGGTTTCTAAGTCTTTTAATCGCGACATTAATTTAGTTTGAAAGTTATCGCGTGATGACTCTGGTAGCTTTTTAGAGCCCAAATTGGCCGCGTATAACATAGCCGCCGAGAGCGGTGTACGCACTTGGTGCGCAAGCGATGCCACCATTTTACCAAGCGCACTCAAACGTTGCATATGGGCTACGCGCTTTTGCAAACGGCGCGTTTCTGTTAAATCTGTCATTAATATTAATTGCCCAGGCTCTGGCGCTAGCGCGGTAATATCAAGCTTTATAAGCCGGCCGTCTTTGAGCGACACTTCGTGCCCATCATCTTGGTGGGGACGAAAAGAGCGTTGAATAATGTTAAACCACTTCTCTCCTTCGAGCGGCTCGCCTAACATATCAATCGCGATTTGATTGGCTTTTGCAATAAGCCCTTTGCCATCAAGCACAACAACACCCGCAGGCATAGTATCAACTAAGTGCGACAGCCAACTTGCTTGCTGTCTTAAATCACTTAATTCACCAATGTACTCTTCTTGAAGTAAACATGGGTTATACTGTTTTGCAGTAATAAACTGTGGTTTAAGTACACTCGCAAGGGCCATAATCAAATCTCTTAATGATGTAGATATAGGGCTAAATGCACAATTTATACCAATATTATTTTATATATTTTTCATTTAGTTACCTTACAATATCGCGTAACAAAAAAATGACGCACACTAAAAGGAATAATAATGAGTGAGCAAAATAAATGCCGTTGTGCATGGCTCGACGCCACAAAGCCTGATTATGTGAAATACCATGATGAAGAATGGGGAGTCCCCCTTTATGACGACACGAAATTATTTGAATTTATTACCCTCGAGTCGGCGCAAGCGGGCTTAAGTTGGTACACCATTTTAAAAAAGCGCGCAGGCTATAAAAAAGCATTTGCTAATTTTAATGTGCAAAAAGTGGCTAAGTTTACAGCCGATGATATAGAACGGCTAATGCAAGATGAGAGCATAGTGCGTAACCGCTTAAAAATTGCAGCCACCGTTAATAATGCTCAACGGTTTATTGAGATTCAAAAAGAATTTGGCAGCTTTAGTAATTACCAATGGCAATTTGTGGGCAATAAACCAATTATTAGTGATTTAAATAGTGTTGAAGACACCCCTGCAATTACCGAGGAGTCAAAAGCGTTTGCAAAAGATTTAAAAAAACGAGGTTTTAAATTTTTGGGCCCTACAACGGTATACGCACATATGCAGGCCTGTGGCATGGTTAACGATCATAGTAATGATTGTTTTAGAAGAGCCGAGATTATTAAAAATTATTAGCTGTAAGCTGTAAGCTGTAAGCTGTAAGCTGTAAGCTGTAAGCTGTAAGCTGTAAGCAAGAAATTAAAAGAGCCAAACTCGGTAATTTGTAGTGGTTCGGCACTTGCTAAGTTTGGCTAATCTCGCGATAGATTGTACTTTTTCATTTTTTCAACAAGCGTTGTACGCCTTACACCTAATATCTCTGCGGCGCGCGCAACAACGTAATCAAAACGCTCTAACGCTTGGGTAATTAAGCTTATTTCAAGCTCTGCTAAATAATCTTTAAGCTCTATACCTTCTTCGGGTAATACGCCAGATCCCGGTTGGCTAAATTCAGGCTCTGGTTCATTATCATAATCGCTAAAACCTGAGCTAAAAATATCGTTAAAGGCATCTTTTTCAAGTAGCTCTTCAGGGTACTCTGGCTCGTATGCGTCTACCTCGATGTAGCGATATTTATTGGGTAAATCGGGTACATCCACTACTTTTTCAGGGAACATAATCACCATGCGCTCCACTAAATTAGCAAGCTCTCGAATATTACCAGGCCAAGCATGCTCTTTTAGGCTCTCTACCGCGCGCTCTGTAAATTTAGCCGACGTACCACTTTGCTCATTCACACGACGCATTAACTCTTTAAGTAATAAAGGTATGTCGTCTGCACGCTCATTAAGAGACGGGTTTTCAATAGGAAACACGTTTAAACGGTAATATAAATCTTCCCTAAAGCTGCCCTTTTCAATCATTTCCTCAAGGTTGCGATGAGTAGCGGCAATCACCCGTACATCTGCTTGAATAGCTTTTGTGCCACCTACACGCTCGTAGCTGCGCTCTTGTAATACACGCAATAACTTTACTTGCATTTGCAGCGGCATATCGCCAATTTCATCTAAAAATAGCGTACCGCCTTGCGCTAATTCAAACCGCCCTTTACGTGCAGAAATAGCGCCGGTAAATGCCCCTTTTTCGTGACCGAATAGTTCGCTTTCTAGCAACTCTCCAGGTATGGCACCACAGTTTACTGGTACAAATGGCCCCGTATTGCGTTTAGATAATAAATGGACATTACGCGCAACCACCTCTTTACCCGTACCCGACTCGCCTAAAATAAGCACGTTTGCATCGGTTTTAGCCACTTGCTCTATCAAAAAGCGTACGTTTTTAACCGCATCAGTTTCGCCAACTAAACCATCAAATGTTTTATGTTGCTTATGATGCTTGTGACTTCCAGGAAGCATACGTTGGTACTGTTGGCAGTCGTGTAATAACTGTGTGGTTACTTCGTGATTAAACGGCTCACAAATTAGTCCCACTACATTAGCAATGCTTAATAATGGCTTGAGTGTTTCACCAATGAGTAAAAAAGGCAGGGTTGGGTAGCTTTTAATTAAGCCTTCATGATCTAAGCTTTGTAATGCGCCTAAAATAACAATGCATTCTTGCTGTTGATACTTACTACATACTTCTTCAAAGTCATTTTCATCAAGCAACTGCACAGCTTCCCCAATAAAGGTAAGTGATGCATGTAATCCTATTGCACGGTTATTATTATTATCTAAAATCAAGATCATAGTTAGCGAGCCATAATTTCACTAATTTATTTTATTAGCTAAATTGTAAGCGAGATCTGTATGGATGCAAGTAATAGCGGCGGTTTTTTGACATAAACGCCAAAAAATAGACATCGCTATAAAACAATAATACTTAATAATTAAAACTTAAGTATTGTTTTGTTGTTTAATACTTAAAGCTAATGCCATGTCTTGTTTTTTACTTAGTGCATAAATCTACGTAGGTCAAAAATATAAACTATAATTAACTTAAGTTGAAAGCAACGATGCCGATAACTAAATAAACGCAAGATGCTTGGCATTAATATTGCTTTTGTTTCGTATAGACGATTTCACATATTTATTTAGGATTTCCCCATGGCTCATGTTTCATTAAAAAAATATTCTCAAGTGCGCGCCAGCAACATTGCTGAAATGGCGCCCTATGAGCAAATTAACCTTATTTTTAGTAACATAATTGGCCGTTTGGCCGCTACTAAAGGTTTTATTGAGCGCAAAGAAATAGAAAAAAAAGGCGAAAACATCTCTGCCTGTATTTTACTCTTAGGTGCATTACAAGACGCGCTTAATTTAGAAGTGGAACAAGATCCGAGTATTTCAAATAATTTATTAGCACTTTATGACTACTGCCAAAGGCGCCTTGTGCAAGCAAATGTTGACAATGACATTGAGATTATTTCTGAGGTAGCTGGCATTATTAAAGAAATTAAAGAAGGGTGGGATAGCATTCCTGTCGATCAGCGTACTCCTGCGGTATAAGCTAATGGCTTTAGAGGAAACAAGCAAAGCTGAGCATATTAATCAATTACTCAGCCAAATTGAAGTATTAGTGCAAAGCAACAAAGCTGATGACGCCACGCCAATTATGGATACTTTAAATAGTGAGCTTAAGCGCTGGTGCGAAAGCGATAACCCGCCTACCGCCGAGCAACTTATGGTTGTGCAAGCCAACATCAACAACATTAGCAAACAAGCAAATGCAGTTAAAAACGAATCATCTAAAGCCATAATTAAGCAAAAAAAAACAGGTAAAGCAATCTCGGCTTATAAATCGGTTTAGCTACCTCTAGCAGCTTTAAACTTACTAAGCTTCTTAAAGGCAATATTTAGACATAAAAAAACCGTTTTTAAACGGTTTTTTTATGTTCATAATTAATATGGAAAATTAAGAATTATTACTCACCACACCAGGCATATTTTCAAGCTGCGCTTGCACGTAACTACTTGTCGAGTTTAAGCTCGCTACCAATAAATCCATGGCGTTGTATTGAGCGTATAACCTGTCAGATAACGATTCCATTTTACTTGTCAGGCTTTCGCGCTGTTCATCAATATCTTCTAATTGATTTGTTTTACTGTCGATACGGTTTTGGATAATGCCGTCAGAGTCAGTATAAAAACTCATTAACTCGTCAAACGATTGGGCAAAGCCGCCTTCGTCTTCATCAGTGCCTACAAAAAACTGCTGCACTAAGTCGACATCTTCATCAATTTTTTCATTTAAAGTCTCGGTATTAAGCGTCAATACTCCATAACGATCGGCTTCAACACCTAATTGCGAAAGTGATAATGAGTTGCCATTGCCTAAATCTACAGAGTCGGTAATCTGCTCTCGCAATTTAGACATTACACCGCGTAGTAACGAATCACCGGCCATTACACCAGCACCATCTTCGCTTGATGCCCCTAAGTTATTACTAAGTTCAAGTAATTCATTGTAACTAGAAATAAAATTGTTTAAGCCCGATTGGATATTGTTATTATTTTCGGTTACCGATATATCACTTAAATCATCATCAGTACCCTGAGCTTTTTTAGCGGTGATTGTTATACCGTCTATAACATCAGTAAACGTATTTGAAGAACTACTAACTGTGAGTGAGCCATCAATGGTAATGGATGCATCGGTTGCAGCAATAATTTCAGATGCATTTTGTACACCTGCAGAGTCAAAAGCTAAACGAGATAGCCCGTTGGTATCTGTGTTATTACCGTCAGTATCCGTTACTTCTACTTTAATCTCGTTTTCTAAGCCACTCTCTTTAGCTGAAAGAACTAAGTGTTGGCCTGTATCATCCGTTATGATTGTTGCGTTTATGCTATCGTTATCGCTGCTGTCGTTAATCGCATCTCTTATTTCACTTAAGGTAGCGGTATCTGATACTTCAATATCAAAGCTATTCTCGCCGGAGCTGAATGTCATAGTACCTTCACCCACAGCGGCGTCAGCATCAAAAGCTTCTGAAAGTATTTTATGCTCTGTAGCAAGGTTATTAACCTTTACAGAATAACCACCTGGCTGGGCGTCTTCATCAGCACTAATCGATATAAAATCATCATTGCCTGACGTGCTACGTTTTTGGTAATTATCTGCATCACCTAGCGCTTCCATTGCTGTTTGCACTTGTTGTAGCGCAGACTTTAAAGCCCCTACAGCAGAAATATCAGTAGTTAGCGTACTTTCTTGAGTATTTAGGCGAGCCTCGGCAGGAGCCTGCTCAGCGTTAACTAATGCATCAACTATGTCTGATACAGCTAAGCCAGAGCCTAAGCCATTAAACGAAATAGACATACTTCACCTCTTTATACTCAAAAAATTTAACTAATAATATATCAACGATACGTCGACTAAACGGTTTGGTCGATTAAAATACCCGCAGATTCAGAAAGCTTTGACACTAAACTTAATACCTCTTCCGAAGGGTATTGCTTAATTACATCACCACTGGTTTTATCAAGTATTTTAATAACGTCACGGCCTGAGTCTTCATCAACTTGAAATTGCAGACTACGGTTCATCTCCCCCATAAATTCCTGCAATTGTTGCGCCACTTTTTCAAGCTGTTCACGCTCAAGCTGTTGGTTTTGCAAACTATTAGTCTCAGTTCCTTGTTGTGCGTATTGGTTGCTTAACTGATTTTGTGGGCCTTGTTCATCCGTTTTATTTACGTCATCAACAGCTCGCTGAGTCAATACTGAGCCAGCCTGCCCTATTTGTTTATCTTCACCAGTTAAAGATGTTGATGCTATAGTAACTTCTGCGTTTGAAGTAATGGTGTTCATAACGCCTCCTAAAATTGCCGAACTTGTATAGTTATTAGACTAACAATAGTTTAATTTATACCCTTAAACCACAAAAGGAGGTAGCTAAAGCCACCTCCTTGTTTTTTAAAACTAATACTGACTTTTTGTACTAGCTAGCTACCCATTAAGCTATAACGTTTTACTTATTAACCTAATAAGCTAAGAGCTGTTTGTGGTAACTGATTCGCTTGCGATAAGATTGATGTACCCGCTTGTTGCAAGATTTGGTTTTTAGTCATCTCTGCCGTTTCAGTTGCAAAGTCTGTATCTTGAATACGGCTACGTGATGCCGATACGTTTTCTTCAATGTTAGCAAGGTTACTGATAGTGTGGTCAAAACGGTTTTGAACCGCACCTAAACCAGCTCGCTGAGCATCGATATTAGCAATTGCGTTATCGATAATTGCTAGTGCATCTTGTGAGCCCTTTTGGTCAGTAATGTCAACATCGGCTACATCACTTAGCTTACTAGTAATATCCGCAGTTGCTGAAGTTGTAGTATCTGCTGTGTTAGTAGTGAAAGTTTCAGAAGAGTTCAACTGAATCGCACCAGTAATAGTTGCATCTGTAGCACCGCCGCTCGTTAGTACAAAAGCAGTATCATCTGCGCCATCATAACCTTGAGCAACAATTGAAGCAGTTGATGCTACTGCAGCACCTGCTGAATCAACAGCATCAAAATCTGTTAGCACAACATCTTCACCTTGGTTGTTTGATACGCTCAACACACCATTTTCAATTGAAGCAGTTACACCGTGCTCATCTGTACCAGAGTTAATAGCCTCAGCCATTGCTTGTTGGTCTGTAACAACATCACCAGTAGTAACGTATGATACTTTTTCATCGTTTAATGAAAAACTAACCGTACCATCAGCCGCACCCACAGCACCTAGTGTCACTTCTGCTTCAGTTCGAGCTTGTGCAGTTACGCCTGTAGTAGAAGAGTATTGATTGATTGCATCAGCAGCTTCTTTAGCTGTAGAGTTAGCTGCAATAGTGACAGCAGCTGAATCACGGCCATCAATAGTAAGAGCTCCCCCAGCTACAGAATTTGCAGCACTAGCACTACCGAAGCCAGTATTAGCAGCACCCTGCAAATTCACTTGATTAGAACCTATGTCTTCTGCAGCTACACTTGATAACGAAACATTAATAGTTTCATTTGAGTTAGCACCAATTTGGAAAGATTTAGAACCAAAACTACCATCTAGAAGCTGTTGACCACCAAATGATGTTGTATCTGCGATACGTGTTAATTCAACTTGCAATGCTGACACTTCTTTTTGAAGTGATTCACGGTCTTCTGTTGAGTTTGAGCCGTTAGCAGATTGTAGCGCTAGCTCACGCATACGTTGTAAAATGCTTGTAGACTCGCTCATTGCACCTTCAGCGGTTTGTGCCATTGAGATACCGTCGTTAGCGTTACGTTGTGCTACTGCTAAACCATTTACTTGTGATGTTAAACGGTTTGAAATTTGTAGGCCTGCCGCATCATCTTTTGCGCTGTTGATACGCATACCTGATGATAAACGCTCCATTGACGTTGCAAGGTCAGAGCCTGAAGTAGAAAGGTTACGCTGAGCGTTTAATGAAGATACATTTGTATTTACTGAAATCATAATAAAACTCCTGATTACTTTCGTAATGTGACTGTTTAGATTTAACCAAGAGCTGTCACAATTGTATGTTCAAGCTCTGTACTGGTTAAGTTAACGGCAGGAGAAAATTTATCTTTAGCGTTATTTTGATTTATTTTTAAAGTTATTTATAAAATAAATATAAACAACTAATTTTAAAGGAGATAATAAATTCACTTCCCCCTAAAAAAGTTTTTAATTCACGTACAGCATGCTATTTATGGACAAAAAACAAAAAAGCACACCTATCAAGATGTGCTTTTTTATAAGTTTTATTAATAGCGTTTATTACTAACCACCTAATAAGCTAATCGCAGCCTGTGGTACTTGGTTTGCCTGTGAAAGGATTGATGTACCTGCCTGCTGTAGTATTTGGTTTTTAGTCATCTCTGCTGTTTCCGTAGCAAAATCGGTGTCTTGAATACGGCTACGCGATGCAGTTACATTCTCTTCAATGTTTGCAAGGTTGTTAATTGTAAAACTAAAGCGGTTTTGTACCGCACCTAATCCCGCACGTTGCTCATCAATATTGGCTATTGCATTATCAATGATTGAAAGCGCATCTTGAGAGCCTTTTTGAGTAGTCACATCAATATCAGCTGCATTTTCAAGCTTACTGGTGGTCTCATTGATAGTCGCAGCTAATGATGTATCATTTGCAGTAGCAGTAAATACCTCAGCAGAATTAAGCTGAATACTTCCCATTACTCGTGTTGAATCTGTGCCACTACCACTGGTAAGTGTTACTGCGGTATCTGGGTTACCATCATATGATGCTGCGGTAACATCTAAAGTAGCAGCAACCGCTGTACCTGTAGCATCAGTCGTTTCAAAATCTTCGATTACTACGTCTTCACCTTGGTTGTTAGAGATAGTTAGCACGCCATTTTCTATTACAGCTGTAACGCCGTGCTCATCTGTACGCGCATTTATCGCTTCAGCCATTGCTTGCTCATCACTATCTGCGTTAGCAGTGGCCACAAACGATACTTTTTCGCCATTTAGCTCAAAGCTTACGATTTCATCAGCAACGGTAGCTACACCACCAATATCAAGAACAGCCTCAGTACGAGCTTGAGCTGAAACGCCTGTCGTTCCCGTCATTTGGTTAATTTTAGCTGCGGCATCTTTTGCTGTGGTACCTGCTTCAATATTAATTATTGAATCATCACGACCTGAAATCGTGTATGTGCCTGTAGCGACTGAGTTTGCAGGTGCTGTAGCGCCAGCTGCAGCAGCAGTACCAAAACCTGTATTTGCAATACCTTGTAAATTTAATTGGTTTGAGCCAATTTTTTCAGCTGCAACGCTTGAAAGTGATACATTAATGGTTTCGTTAGCGTTAGCGCCTACTTGGAAAGTTTTACTACCGTAGCTACCATCTAGTAGTTGTTGACCACCAAATGAGGTAGTTTCTGCAATACGTGTTAACTCAACCTGAAGTGCTGACACTTCTTTTTGCAGTGCTTCTCTATCTTCTGCTGAGTTTGAACCATTAGCTGCTTGCAGAGCAAGTTCACGCATACGCTGAAGTATGTTGGTCGACTCACTCATTGCGCCTTCAGCGGTTTGCGCCATTGAAATGCCATCGTTGGCGTTACGTTGAGCAACTGATAAACCATTTATTTGTGAGGTTAAACGGTTTGAAATTTGTAAGCCCGCCGCATCATCTTTTGCGCTATTAATACGCATACCTGATGACAAACGCTCCATTGATGTTGCTAGGCCTTCGCCAGATTTAGTTAAGTTACGTTGTGCGTTTAATGACGACACATTAGTATTTACTGTTAATGCCATTTTACCATCTCCTAGGTTTAAACAGAGTGTGGTTCAGCACGTTTTAACAGGAACCACTATTCGATAATTTCTAATTATTAGAAAAGCATTTACTGTGCCAACTTTTAAATAAATATAACCGCATGTTTTTAAAGTGTTTTCTATAGAAACATTAAACGTTAACAATAAGTTATCTGGTTATCTGGAGTGACGACAATTTATTGCCGCTATTTTGAGGGAGGTTTTTGCCGCTTTGTATTAACTAAAGCGGCAAGGTATTTCTGCTTATAATCTGTTTATAAGTAATCAAATAAAGAAAGGTTTGTTAAACGGCCAAACGTGGCTTGTGACGCTTGCAGTGCGGTTTCTTGTTTAGTGAGTTCACTAATGGCTTCTGCCATGTCTACCTCTACTAAATCAGAAAGGTTACTTTTGTTTTGAATGTCTTGCGCAAGATTTGAGTCACTCACGCTTTCAACCGCATTCATCCGCCCGCCTAAGCTCGCTTGCGTATACACAACTTGCTCGCTGGCATTTTGAAGCTGTACTACACCATCGGCTAATACTTGCTGAAAATCATCGTTTTCAAGTGTGCCATCATTTAACCCCGTAATGAGTGATTGTAATGTATTAAGCACGTTTTCTTTGTGCGGCTTTTCGAGGGTAAAATCAAGCTGGCCTGGTGCTGCGCCTTCAAATTCGATTTTCATGCCTGCAAAATCGATTGGCTCATCCGTTACCTCACCTACTTGTGCAGGGCTCAGCGACACACCGTCGCGCAAAATTTCATAAGTATCAGGGTCGTTGGCGGTAGCGCCTGGTGTTATTACCACATTATACGTGTTCGCTGTTGCCGCTGCGGTTGGATCAGCATTGTAGTTATCTTGGTGGAAACGGTCGAACTCTGTTTGGCCATCTACATAAACCGTGCCTGCTGTAATATTATTTGCAGGCGTAGTTACCGGGATCGCAGCTTGATTATCAGTAACATCAAGTCGTGCGTCGCTTTTCTCAAACGTATCAAAACCGTTATCGCTTGATTTAATACTTACCCCTTCAGCTATGGTTATTACATGCTGGCCTTGATCTCCATTATAAGTATATTCACCCGTAGTAGAGTCAAACTGGTATGGTTGGGTGCTGTCTTGGTAGCCTGAAAAAATAAACTTACCGTCTTCTGAGCGGGTATTCATTAAATTGACGAGTGTTTTTTGTATTTCACTCAGCTCAGCCGCGATTGACTCTAAATCATCTTGAGTATAAACACCATTACCTGCTTGAATCGCTAGCTCTTGTGCTTGTTGGATATTGGTATTTATACTTTGTAAGATGGTTTCTTCAGTTTCAAGACGGCCAGTTAACTGGTCAATATTTTTAGCATGCTGCTCATTTGTTTGTATTTTATTTGAGTAAAGCATCCCTTGCGAAATAGCAGCAGGTGCTTCTGAGGTAGTTAAGTATTTTTTACCTGTTGTTACTTGCTCTTGTGCATTAGCAACACTTTGTTGGTTATCGAGTATTTTATTAATGTTGTTTTGATACATTAAGTTATTTGATAAACGCATAATTACCTCGCCGCACTTAATAAGGTGTCAAAAACTTCTTGGGCCGCAGCTAGTACTTGAGCTGATGCTGAATATGACTGCTGAAAACGCAGTAAATTGGCAGCCTCTTCATCTAGGTTTACACCTGAGAGCGACTCATACCACGCTTCTGATTGCTGGGCTAACGCATCAAATGCGCTGGCACTGGTAATGGCTTGGCCGGTTACTACGCCAATATCACTCACTAACCCTGAATAAGCTTGATTAAACGTTTCGTGATTGTCGGCAGTGGCTGTTGTCACTACATTTTTACGCACTAATTCGCCATTCTGTAAATCAGCGAGTTTTAAACCATTACGGTTATCATCAAAGCCGCCTTCGTTAAATTCAAGGGTGAAAGTGTCTCCAGTGGCTGGCGTGCCTTCAATGTCAAAGTCAAAGCCATAGTTGCTATAAGGTGCACCAGCCTGAGCCAGTATACCCTCTGCCGGTGGCGTTATAGTAAAGGTTGTGGTGCCATTTGCATCTGTAATTTGATATTCGTTTACAGTGCCTGTTTTAACTAACGTGATATCGCCATTGGCTAAACCAGGGGTAGTGTTAAAGCCACCCGAGGTAACACTTGTTACTTCTCCGGCTGAAATAGTCGCTGTACCTACATTATCTATGCTGTTAGCTGTACGAATAGGCGATGCCAGTGCTAAGTCTTCACCGCGGCTTGTCGCAAGGGAAATACTGGTTGCCGCCTCTGAGTTAAGTTTAATTTGAAACTGATCACCTGTATTACCAGTACCTGCTACATCAATTTGTAAACCAAACGACTCCCCACTCGTAATGTCATCTGAGTCGATAACACCTGATGGCGGTATAGTCGCTAAAGAGGCGCTGCCTATCGGCTCCCCTTTATTATCTATAGGCTGAATGCTCACTTCATTTGCATTAGCGGTATAAGTAACAATAAAGTCGCTGGCAGGCAGTTCACTGCCTTTACCAGCCTCAAGCGTGGCAGTTAAACTGGCGCCGCCGGTATTAGCTTGGTATGCATAAGCACCCACGGTAGGTATATTAAATATATCACCGCCTAGCTCGCCGTTAGCATCCATACCCAATTTATTTTGCTCGTTGAACGCATCAGCAATTGCCAATCCCATTTGGCCAATTTGGTTTTGTGCAGGCACGAGTATGTCGTCTCTAAAAGCCAACAAGCCGCCAATTTTGCCTTTTAATTTAGTTGCATCTATTTCTAGCGGCACAGCTTTGCCGCCATTAACGTCAAGCGTCAATTCTTTAAAATTAGGATCGGGGTCACCCGACAGTGAAAACAAGTTAAATGTACCGTTTTCCATAACTAAAGATTCACCGCTGCCCATAAAAACGAGTTTTTCGCCATTAGGGCCATCAAGTGTTTCTATATCAACAAGCTCTGATAATTCACGAATCGCTAAGTCGCGCTGGTTATAAATAGAGCTTGCGTCAGATGCGTTATTTGTGCCATTTACGACTGCAATTTCTTGGTTTAACGTATTTATATTTTGGATAAGTGAGTTGGCTTCTTCAGAAAAAATCTCAAGCTGCTCATTTACTATACCTTGTTGCTCAAGCACGATACCCGAAAGCCTATCCATTTGATCAACTAAACTTTGCGCATCGGTCATTACTAATGAGCGAGCAACTGTTGAAGACGGCTGGTTTAGCGCCTCTTGCACGTTATTAAATAATGAATTTATACCCGTTGATAAGTTATTAGACTCTTCTGAAAAAATAGTATCAACACGGTTGGCTTCTGTTACAAATTGATCAAAAAACGATTTATTTGACGTGTCGCGGTTTAACTGCGACTGGGCAAACTCGTTCAATAATCTGTATGTTTCGCCGCGACCTACTTGGTTATCAACCATAGTGGTAAATTCAGTGCGCTCACGAACGTAGCCTTCTGTATTTACATTGGTGATGTTTTTACTGGTCGTTTGCAACAGCTCAGAGCTTGAACGCACCCCAGCACTGGCAATATTTAATAAACTAAACGACATATTACTTCACTCCTTGGGTAAACGCGCTTGTTGCAATATTTTTAAGCTCACTGCTATTTAGCACTTTTTTTATTTTACTCGCGTAATTAGGATCGGTTGCATAGCCTGCTTTTTGTAGCGAATCTAAAAATTCGTTTGGCTGTGCTGTTTTTTGTAATGCTTCTTCGTAGCGTGGGTTTTGCGTTAAAAAATCGACAAAGTCGTTCACGCTTTCTTTTATAGAATCGTAAGCTCTAAAACTTGCTTGCTTTTTAACAGGGGTACCTTGCTCAAATTCAAGCGTTACTTTACTTGCTTTATCGCCTTCCCAGCTTTTATCTGATTTAATATTGAACAGGTTATTTGAGCTATTCCCGTCGCTTTTATTAATAATATGCTTACCCCAACCCGTCTCAAGTGCCGCTTGGGCCACCATTACTGCAGGGTTTAAACCAATTTTTTCGGCCGCTGTTTTAGCATGCTCCCACACTGCACTAACAAACTCTTCAGCATTATCAAATGACGACTGCTGTGTAGGCTGTGTTGTGGTTTTAGTTTGTGTTGCCGCACTGCTGACTACTAAGTCATCTTTATTTGCTTGCTTTACACTGTGCACCTTTTCGTGCGGCAGTTCAGAGCCTGCGCGTTTATCACTGATAAAGTCGTTAGTAGTTCTTAATACTGAGCCAGGCATAAAGTTCTCAGCCTCTGGAGAAAGCTGCTGAACAATTAAATCAGCCAGACCCAAAGACCCATTTGATGAAAGCTCAGAAGAGAGCTGCTGATCGTGCATTTCTTCAAAAAACTTTACGCCGCTTGAGTTAAACGGACTGTCTTCATCTTCAAATGCTTCGTTGGCTTTACGCATCCCTTTTAGAAGCATTTGTGTAAAAATAGCTTCAAATTGTGCCGCTGCTTTTTTTAGCGCCGCTTTAGAGGCATCAGTAGATGCATCACCGCTGTTTAAAGCGTCTTGACGTAAAGTATTAAGATTACTTAAATCAAAAAAGTTTTGCTTATCGAGGTGATTTGTTTCCATCAGCTTTTTGACACAAAAATGAATAATGCTTTAAGAAATGCAAAAATTGAGCCAAAGAAAGGTAAACAGTAAAAAGCTTAAGTACCTTTTGAGTACTTAAGCTTTATGTGGAAGGGTAAATATTCTAAAAAATAATTAAATAACAACAAGCTGCCCGTTAATTGCACCCGCTTCTTTAAGCGCTTCTAAAATAGCCATTAGGTCTCCAGGTGCTGCGCCTACTTCATTTATAGCACGCACTAAGTCATCTAAGCTAACGCCGGGGTTAAAAACAAACGCACGAGAATCATCTTGATTAACGTCAATAATACTTTGCTGTGTAACAACGGTTTCGCCTTCTGCTAACGGATTAGGCTGCGTTACATTTTGCTGTTCAGCAATTGTGACTGTTAGGCCGCCATGGGTTATTGCCGCAGGCTGTAGCTTCACATTTTTGCCAATGACAATCGTTCCCGTACGTGAATTAACAATAATTTTGGCTGAAGTGTCAGCAGGCTTAAACTCTAGGTTTTCAAGCGTTGATAAATAAGACACTCGTTGTGATGCATCACGTGGCGCAATAACGCGTACTGAGGCAGCGTCAATAGCTTGTGCACTATTAGGGCCTACCAAATTGTTAATTGTTGCTTCTAAACGTTTTGCCGTTGTAAAGTCTGGGCGGTTTAAGTTAAAAGTAATGTAGTCGCCTTGCATAAAAGGGCTTTTAACTTCGCGTTCAACAGTGGCTCCATTAGGTACGCGGCCAACCGTCGGGGTGTTAATGACCACTTTACTGCCATCTAGCCCTTGTGCTCCTAAACCACCCACAATTAGGCTACCTTGTGCTATGGCATATACGTTTCCATCCACCCCTTTTAAGAAAGTTTGTAACAAGGTGCCGCCACGTAAACTGCCTGCACTGCCAATAGAAGATACCGTAATATCAATTGTTTGACCCGGCTTTCTAAACGGCGGAAGCTCAGCGTGGACTGCCACTGCTGCTACGTTTTTAATTTTAGGGCTTTGTGTTGAAGGCAGCGTAATACCAAAACTGTTTAGCATGCCTCTAAAACTTTGTTGCGTGTAAGAGTTTTGCTCCCCTGTGCCAGGTAGCCCCACCACTAAACCATAGCCAACCAATTGGTTAGCACGTACGCCTTCAACCATAGAGACATCTTTTATACGCTCGGCGCTGGCAGAAAATTGCCAGCCTAGCAGTATGATCAAAATAAACGCTTTAATGCTATTCATACTACTATCCTCTAAAACGGAAATAACGAGCTACTAAAGAAACGTGTTAACCACCCTGGGCTTTGCGCTTCTTGTGTTTGTCCTTTACCTGAATATTGAATTCGGGCATTAGCTATTCTATTCGACTCAACCGTGTTATCGGCGCTTACATCTTGCGGACGTACAAGGCCTTCGAGCCTAATAAACTCTTCGCCGGTGTTAAGTGTTAGCCATTTTTCACCACGAATAACTAAATTACCATTGGGTAAAACACGCATAACATTCACCGAGATGTCGCCCACTAAGCTGTTTGACTGATTTGATTTAGAGTCACCGGTAAATGATGAATCACTACCAATGCCAAACTGAATACTGTCGCCACCTATATTTACAGGTAAACCACCTAACCCAATAACGGGGTCTAGGCTGGCTTCGGTTTCTTTATCGGTTTCGGTTTTAGCGGCTTTTGTAGCTTGTGTTGACTCTTCAAGCTTAACGGTAATTATATCGCCGGTTCTAAGTGCTTTTTTGTCTGAATACAAATCATTAAATGTATTGGTGTTAAACAACGAACCCGTTGCAACAACAGGCTCTGCTACAGGCTCTGGGTACATGGGTGCGTAGTAGGGGTCATCTTGAACCACTTCACTATTTTGCGTAGAAACACAGCCACTTAAAAATAAGGTGCCTGCTGCAAATAAAATAACATTACGCATAACTATCCCCTTGTGCACGGTTATAACTGTTGATTGATGTAGCTCATCATTTCGTCAACGGCCGAGATTACTTTTGAGTTCATTTCGTAAACACGTTGAGTTTCGATAAGGTTAACCAATTCTTCCGTTACATTAACGTTTGATGTTTCAAGCGAGCCTTGAATAATAGTTCCTAAGCCTTCTACGCCTGGATTACCTTGAACAGGCGCCCCACTAACAGCGGTTTCGGTGTAAAGGTTTTGACCAATTGGCTCAAGACCCGATGGATTAATAAAGTCACTAATTGTTAGCTGGCCAATTACCACGTTATCGGCTTGCCCTGCAACGCGTACAGATACTTCACCATCTTGAGAGACTGTAATTGATTGCGCATCATCGGGTACATTCATTTCGGGCTGAACAACAAAACCTGCACCTGAGGTAACAATGCGGCCGTCTTCATCGGTAGTAAATTGCCCATTTCGCGAATACGCAATATTGCCATCGGGTTGCAGCACTTCAAAAAAGCCTTCGCCTGAGATCATCCAATCGAGTGAGTTTTCGGTGGTGAGCATATTACCTTGCGTAAACTCTTTTTGGTTAGCAACCACTTTTGCACCCGCACCTAGCATTAGGCCAGATGGCAGCTCGGTATCTTGTGATGAGCGCCCGCCAGGCTGGTTGATGTTTTGATACAGTAAATCTTCAAAAATAGCGCGGCTTTTTTTGTAACCTACGGTACTGGCATTCGCCAAGTTATTTGAAATAACTGAAATATCAGTTTGTTGAGCGTCTAGCCCTGTTTTACTTATCCACAATGCAGGATTCATAAGTATGCCCTCATTTTAAAGTTAAACTATGCGCATCAACTGATCTTGACGTTCGTCAATCTCTTCAGCTGTTTTCATTAGTTTTACTTGTAACTCAAATTGACGTTGGTGGTTGATCATATCGACCATTTCGTGAACTGGATTAACGTTAGACATTTCCAGTGCACCACTTAACACTTTTACATTTGCAGAGGTATCGACAGTTTGCCCTGGTACAGGTCTAAATAAACCATCGTTGCCTTTTTCAAGCTCTCTGCTGTTTCCTTCAACAACGCGCAGCGTGTCTACTTCTTCTAAAAAATTGGCAGGCGCGCCTTGGGGGCGAACCTGTATGGCGCCATCTTCACTAAAACTTATTTTTTCAATAGGAACCGGTAAAATTACGGGGCCACCTTCGCCAATAACTTGACGACCATGACTTGTTACCAACATACCTTGCGCAGTAATGTTTAGCGTGCCTACTTTTGTATATGCTTCGTTACCTGAGTCATCCTGAACGGCAAGCCAGGCGTTATCGCTCATGGCAATATCTAAATCTCGCCCTGTTTCGATTATGCCGCCAGAGGTCATGTTAGAACCTGGTCGCTCTTGCATTGAAAACACGCGCGTTGGTAAGCCCTCGCCAAATGCTTGCATAGAACGCGCTTGCGCAAAGTCAGCTTTAAAACCTGTGGTGTTTGCGTTTGCCAAATTATTGGCTTTAAGTGCAAGCCCTTGTAGGCTTTGCTTAGCGCCAGAGGCTGCAATGTAGACCATTTTGTCCATAACATCGACTCACATAAAAAATCTCTGAGCTGATAAATGCAAAATAGATGCCAGGTTAAATTTGACGCAGTATAAGGAAGGTATTGAACGGTTCAGCTAGGCTAATTTTAGCTACATAGCTACAAAAAAGGCTGCAAAAATGCAGCCTTAGAGTCTTAACCAAAAATAAGGTTAACTTATCGAATCTGCAAAATACTTTGCTGAATTGTTGAGTTAACTTCAAGCGCTCTTGAGTTCGCTTGGTAGTTACGTTGAGCGGTAATCAAATCAACTAATTCGTTTGTTAAGTTGGTATTAGATTGCTCAAGCGCGGATGAATTAATACTACCAAAAGTACCCGAGCCTGCTTCACCGGCCACTGGCTCACCAGAGTCAATGCTTTGCTTCCAGCTGGTATCGCCTACTTGTGAAAGACCTTGAGAGTTTGGAAAGCGAACCATAGCAACTTGGCCTAAGTAGGTTGAATCGCCATTGCTGTATGAGGCAACAATTTTACCGTCTGTGCCAATATCAATACCCGCTAAACGACCCACTGTAGAACCATCTTGGTCAAGTGCTTTTACTTCAAAGCCACTTGAGTACTGAGTTGGAATACGGCCAGCTGTGTTGTTTTCATCACGCCAGTTTAGCTCAATACCTGTACTTGGGAATGTTGCGCCGTTATCAAGCATTGACGATAAACCAGTACCTGCACCTGCCGGTAAATTAATTTCATCAAATGTTGTGGCGTTAGTATTTGCTACACCATCTGTTGTGGCGGGTAAACCGCTAGAATCAAAACCAAGTGTGGTAATAGGTGTATATGGTGTAGTTGTTTGCTCTGCACCAGATGTACCATCTACTACCTTGCCATCAAGTGTGGCATAAACATCCCAGCTGTTATCAGCCCCCCCAGAAGCTGCATCTTCTTCTTTTACAAAAAAGTATTGCAGAATATGTGGTTCACCTAATGAGTCGTAAACAGTAGTAGACGTCGACGAATTATAGGTACCGTTCGATGTCGGATCAAAATCGAGGCCTGTTGCATCAGCTGTTGCATCTAAGTTGAACGATAAAAATACGTTTTCGGTTGCGCGAGGTGAACCTGATGAGTCAGGAATTTGAATCGGGTTTGTAGTACTTAAACTAACCGATGTGGTATCACCTGATGACTCGTCTACTGGAAAAGCTTGCAAATAATTACCTTTGGCATCAACCATAAAGTTATCTTGGTTTAGCTTAAATGCACCTGCACGAGTGTAAGTTAAATCTTGCGACGAAATGTCGTCGGTCATTGCAAAATACCCTTCGCCGGTAATCGCTAAGTCTAACGAGTTGTTAGTAAATTGCAGTGACCCTTGGTGGAATTGCTGTGCAACCATGGTTGTTTGCACACCATCACCGTTTTTAGTTTTACCTGCACTAAAAACAGATGCAGCGTATACATCGGCAAATTCAGCACGCGATTCTTTAAAACCGGTGGTGTTTACATTAGCAATATTGTTTGCTGTTACGTCTAAGTCTTTTTGAGCGGCAGCTAGGCCTGTAAGTGCGATATTAAAGCTCATAATTCACCTCTAACTTTGAATCTAATAGCCTGCTAGCAGGCGAAATACTTTTTAATTGGTTATGCGATCTCTGCGACATCAGTCAACCTAACCGCACCCTCTTTAGTGTTAATAATAATGCCACTAGAGCCATTGATATTAACGCTTTCAATGTTTTTGAATGTTGCCACCGGTAAGCTTGAAAACTCGCCGTTGGTACTGCCCTCTGCAGTAATAGTGTATTCACCCTCTGGTAGGCGCTCACCGGATTCATTATTACCATCCCAGCTAAAGCGCACTGCACCCGCTGCTTGCGAACCCATATCGATAGTTCTAACCAGTTGCCCAGAGGCATCTGTAACTTTAATTGTTAAATTATCAACAGCTTCTTCAGCAACCGCAGACCCTTTTGCCTCTCCGCTTTCGCCAAGCTCAAGCGTATTAGATTCTAAAAGCGCTTGCTTACCAACCAGCGTTGATGCTTGTAAGGCAGAGTTTGAGGTCATTGACGAGGCAAGTGACTCAAAATTTGTGTTTAAATCTGTGATGCCTTGCGCCATGGTAAAATTAGTCATTTGCGCAATCATCTGATCGTTATCAGCCGGATTACTCGGATCTTGATACGATAGCTGCTGAGTTAGCAACGAGAAAAAATCTTCCTGCGTTAATGCATCGCTCTCTTCAGTGGTTGTCGCTACTTGGGTCTCTTGCCAAGTTATAGAGTCCAAAAAAGATGAACTAGTACTAATATCGTTACTCATAACCTACCCTCGGTTATCGCTGCCCAAGTAACAGCGTTTTGCTTAACATTTGCTTAGCTGCATCGGCAACTTGCACGTTTGTTTGATAAGAGCGAGAAGCAGAGATCATATTTGCCATCTCCTCAACAACATTAACGTTGGGTTTATAGATATAGCCATTTTCATCCGCACTTGGGTGATTAGGGTTATATTCAATTTGTAGTGGTTTGTTACTCTCAACAATTCCCAGCACTTTAACACCAACAGCGGAGCCCTGAGGGTTGCTGGCTGAGGCAGACGCTTTCGTCAGCTCGGCAGCAAATACAGGTTGGCGTGCTCGGTAAGTTTTGTCTTGGGATGAACTAATAGTATTAGCATTCGAAATATTACTCGCGGTGGTATTTAAGCGAACATTTTGCGCACTCATACCACTGCCTGAAATATCAAAAACGTTATATAAACTCATAATTATTATCCTTGACTACCGAGCGCTTTATTCAGGCCCTTAAATTTACTACTTAAAAATTGCAGGCTTGCCTGATACTCCATCGCATTCTGTGTATACAAGTTTCGTTCCACCTGTATATCAACTGAGTTACCATCGCCTGTATCTCCTTGATTTGGATTGCGAAATAACTCAGAACCACCTACACTTCGAGTACCGCCAGCAATGTGTTTTTCATTGGTAGTAACCATGCTATTGCCGCTTTGCTGAGTTGACCTTGCCGCTTTTAATGCTGAGGCAAAGTCGATATCTTTTGCTTTATAGCCAGGCGTATCAGCATTCGCTATATTTGTGGCAAGTACTTCTGCCCGCTGTGAGCGGATCAACATTGCATGCGGGTGCACACCTAATGCTTTATCAAAACTGATAGCCATAACGTTCTCCAAAAAATTGACTTGCTTAAGTTAAAGCAATTTATAAGCCAGTAGTTTTTAGTTACGTTATTTTTTTATAGAGGGTTGTTATTAAATAAAAAAACGACGCTAAGAACGTCGTTTTTTAATAACAAAGTGATAGGATTATTTTTTTTGGTAGATGATTCCAGGGTTACAACGAACCATATCAAACTCATTACTTAAGCCCGTCATCGACTCCGACGCACCTAAAAATAAATACCCTTTTGGGTTTAGTGCTTGGGCAAACTGACCAATTATTTTTGCTTTAACCTCTGGTGAAAAATATATAAGGACATTGCGGCAAAAAATAATATCAAACTTCCCCATTAAGGCGTAAGAATCAAGCAAGTTTAAATGTCTAAAGCTCACCTGTTTTCTAACTGAGTCGACAACTTTTGCCATACCGTTGCCGCTATCCATAAAGTACTTTTTACGGCGCTCTGCTGATAGGCCTCGCGCTAATGCTAACGCATCATATTCAGCGTTTTTACACATATCGAGCATTGTGTTAGAAATATCAGTACCAATAATTTGAGCCCCCATACGCAACACGCCCGGTTGCTTGGCCTGAAACTCAGCAACAGACATGGCAATAGAGTATGGTTCTTGGCCTGAAGAGCTGGCCGCTGACCAAATTTTTAATGGTCGGCGGGCGTCTTTAAACTCTGGAAACAATTTATTTTTTAAAAGCTCAAATGGGTATTGATCCCTAAACCACAAGGTTTCGTTAGTGGTCATGGCATCAACTACAGCGGCTCTAAGTTGCCGCTCATGAGGGCCAAGCGTTTTACTCACTAATTGTGATAAAGATTCAACATTAAAACGAGCCATAAGCGGCGCAAGCCTACTTTTTACTAAATACTGCTTGTTTTCGCCTAGCACAATACCACATTGCTGCTCTAAAAATGAGCGAAACTGATCGTAGTCACTTTGCTGCAAATCTTTATTATTCAAATTAATAACACCTATTGTTGTTTAGTCGCAATGAACCCATTTTTTAACTGCTGTTGCCAATTCATCAGGGTTAAATTTTGCAATAAAATCATCCGCGCCTACTTTTTCGATCATCGCCTGATTAAACACCCCACTCAAAGAAGTGTGTAAAATAACATGTAGAGGCGCTAATTTTGGATCTGCTTTAATTTCTGCTGTTAATGTATAGCCGTCCATTTCAGGCATTTCAACATCAGAGATAAGTAAACCTACACGCTCAGTAATATCATTTTTACAATCAAGCTCGGCTATTTCTTTAAGCCTAACTAAAGCCTCTTTACCATTTTTTGCAAGCTCAGTTTGCACGCCAAGTGGCTCAAGTGCTCTTTTTACTTGGTTACGTGCAACAGCTGAATCGTCGGCAATAAATACAATGCGCTCGCCTAAATCTTTTTGTATTGCACTATCGGCAGCAAGGTCGGCACTAACTTCGGTATTTACTGGACAAATTTCGTTTAAGATTTTTTCTACATCGAGAATTTCGACCAATTCGTTTTCAATCTCGGTAACGGCAGTTAAATAAGAGTAACGCCCAGCTCCCGACGGAGGTGGCATTATTTTTTCCCAGTTCATATTAACAATTCGCTCAACGCCGCCGACTAAAAAGCCCTGCACAGAACGATTGTATTCTGCAATTATAATGAAGCTGTCTTTTACATTTTCAATAGGGCGGCCGCCTACGGCCATTGATAAGTCGATAACTGAAATAGTTTGACCACGAATGTGCGCAACACCCCGAATGTATGCATTTGATTTAGGCATACTCGTTAAAGGAGGACATTGCAGTACTTCTCTTACTTTAAATACATTGATCCCAAAACGCTGACGCCCTCTGAGCTTAAATAATAGTAATTCTAGGCGGTTCTGCCCAACCAACTGGGTGCGTTGGTTTACTGAGTCTAAAATGCCTGCCATTCAAATCTCCTAAAGAAAACAAATAATGCGGAACGATAATTGCTTTCTGTTTATAAAGCTACATAACATCGCGGGAGCGTCTATTTTTTGACGCAAAATATTTATACCCTGTTTGAAACCATAAGCATAGTCGAAACATTATGAGTTTGTTAAAAAAAGTCAGAAGATACAGTGTTTTTTATTTTCTTGCTAGCCTCTGCTTAGCAACACCTTTACATGCAAAAGTGTTTAGTAAAGGTTTATTACAAGAAATAGCAATTTCTCATATTGCAAAGCAAGTTACCGTGCCACTTGAAAAAAATGTGGAGATTACCGCGCTTGCCCTCGATAGCCGCATTCCTGATAGAGTATGCGAAAACGAGCCAGAATTAGTCGTGCCAAATGAGCCGCCATTTACACGCCAGGTGACTGTACAAATAAAATGTAACGATGCGCAAAGCTGGACTCAATATGTCCATGTAAGAATAGTTAAAATGGCGCCCGTTGTGGTTGCCACGGCAAATCTAGCCCGCGGTGAAGTTATTACTAAGTCTCATTTAAGCGTACAAATGAAGCCTTCGCAGTTTGTAAGGGTACAATATTTAGATGACCCTTTAATGCTTATTGGCAGCCGCAGTAAGCGAAATATAAGAAGCGGTATGCCGGTTTTGCTCAACCAAATTTGTATGGTTTGCAAAGGCGACGCTGTTAATATTTATGCGAGTATTAAAGGACTTAGAATAAAAACTACGGGGATAGCACTTGAAGATGGCACCCTTGGTGAGCAAGTACAGATCAAGAATAAAAAATCCGGTAAAATTTTGAATGCACGTGTAGATGGTGTAGAGTCTGTGCAAGTAAATATTTAATTTCGATTTATACTAAAGTATCCTATGTATATGCCGATAACTTGGCATAAGTTGGGTAATATACAGGTTTATTATTATGGTTAATCAAGTTAATGGCAGTAATCAACAAGCTAATGCGCTTACAAACGCTAAACAGCAACAAGTTGATATTAAAAAAGATAACGCTGCAAGTACACAAACAACACAGACTCCTTCGCCTAAAGCGGCGAGCGATTCAGTGAGCCTGACGCCACAAGCACAGCAG
This sequence comes from Pseudoalteromonas sp. CST2, assembly GCF_028599385.1. Taxonomy (NCBI): domain Bacteria; kingdom Pseudomonadati; phylum Pseudomonadota; class Gammaproteobacteria; order Alteromonadales; family Pseudoalteromonadaceae; genus Pseudoalteromonas; species Pseudoalteromonas sp. CST2. The sequence goes on along the minus strand of NZ_JAQREO010000007.1, from coordinate 15,712 downwards.
TTAAAAACACTGCAAGATAAAGCACAGCAATCATCTGGCTTTGATAGTGAAAAGGTTGCTGAGCTTAAAAAAGCGATTACCGAAGGTAAATACCAAATTGATGCTGAAAAGCTGACTAAAAACTTAGCTGATTTTGAGTTTAACGTATATGGCTGATCACAATAGTTTAATTAGCGTTAAATTAAATGAACAAGTTAAATGCTTGGATTCATTATATGCGTTATTAAACGAAGAGCTTAGTATTATTGCCTCTCGCAGAGGTGAAGGTTTAAAAGAACTTGCCCAACAAAAAATGTCTTTTTTAACTAAGCTTACGCAGCTCGATAAAGAGTTGAATAAACTTTTTGCTGCAAATGATGAAAATGCCCCTGAAGTGACTGAACGAGTAGCGCAAGTTAAAGCGCAGTTAGCGCAGTGCCAAAAACAAAATAAAGTAAACTCACATGCTGCCCGCCAAGCACACTTAAGTGTAAAACAATTAAAAGATATTTTAATTGGCGCCCCAACCAGTATGACTTACGACCAAGGCGGTAGTGTAGTTAATACCGACAGCAAGCTGGTTCGTAACCTAAAAGCTTAACTGCTTTTACCTATCCTAATTTATCAAAAAAGCCCTTATTGAAGTCTCAATAAGGGCTTTTTTAGGTTTACTACTTAGCACAAAATAATAACCACACTTTTGATTAAGTGAGTTTTAGTAACCCACTTCAGTTATTTAACTGAAGTGGGTTACTGATTTAAATATCTGTTTGATTATTACCATTTTCAATTAAATGTTTAATCATTTCCTCTGATTGATTTTGAACATCAACTGCTGGCGCAGCCCCATCAACACTTCCGCCACTTTGTGCTGGGCTATAAGCAATTGCAGAGCCTTCTTCATCAAGTAAGTTATTTAATGCAAGCAATTGCTCTGTTTCAGAGTCAATAATTACATCGTTTATATTAAGTGGCTCTGTTTCGCTCACTTGTACAACTTGCTCAGATGAACTTGCCATAGCCCCTGCGTTTGCTAAGTTGATGGTTTCGGTGCTCAATAGACCTTCATTTTGCGTATCACCCAATGCCGACTCTTCGCTAAATGACGAAGGCATAGTATCGCCAGCACCTGAGCCAGATTGTGGCGTGTATATATTGCCAGACTGTTCTATCTCATTAGCAGTATTTTTGATTAAGTAGTTTCCTACCTCATCAACAGTAACAAAATAAAACTGCTCTCCTCCACCAATGTTTAGATTAGCTAAGTTTAAGAACCCTCCCCAATCCCCATTATTATCTGAAGTAAAGCTACTTGATAGTTCTAATACATCTAAATCTAGACCGAGCAAGTCAACACCTAATAATGAAGAGCCAATAATATATACTTCGGTATCTGGCTCTGTTGTTCCTTGAACTGATGGAAGTACAACACCTAAAACCCCTGAACTAAAATTAGTAACCTCGAAACCTATTGGTGTTGTATCTATAACCAACCCAGATACGCTACCGCTTGATGTTGTATTGCCTGATGTATCCGTTGCTACCGCTGTTACAGAGTATGCACCATCAACTAAATCTGTATCTGGCGAAGCGCTCCATGCCCCGGATGCATCAGCGGTTACTTGTTTAGTGACCTCAGTGGGGCCGCTAAAGGTGACTAATATAGTTTCTCCAGCACCAGCAGTTCCTGTAACAAGTGGACTTTGATCCGCTGTTAGAGCGAGTCCTGAGTCAATTGTAATACCTGAATCGACTGCGCTATTGGTTGACTGTGTACCTGTATTACCTGCGCTATCAGCAATGCTTACATCTACGCTGTAGTTACCCTCTGGAAGTACTTCTTCAGAGGTCACGCTCCAAGTTCCATCAGGTCCAACAGTTGTTTCAACATTGTGAGTAGCACCCGCTGAATCAGTAAACATAACGACTACTAACGCGCCAGCAAAGCTTCCCGTTACTGAGCCTGTAACAGTAGGCGTAGTATCTTGCCCTACCGATATTGGATCTATGACGATAGTTGGCGCAGTGTAGTCTGTGCTTGACACCATAGTATCGCTAGAGGAGTTACCCGCAGTATCACTTATTGATGCTGTTGCACTAAAGCTACCTTCACTTAATGGAGTAGTCGCTGTTACTGACCATGTGCCATTGCCTGCAACTTGGGCAGTAAGTGTTTGTGAACCGTTATTAGCATCAGTAATAACCACGCTCAGTGTTGTACCTGCTGGTGCATCACTTATACCTGTAATGGTTGGTAGCGGATTATTAGTAACGGATAACTGGTCAACCTCAATTGTTGGCGGTGTTAAATCAACAATACCACCTAGGCTTGTAGAACTAGTAAGCCCTAAGTTTTCGACTGTCGCATCAACCGTAAACGCGCCTTCAGCTAATGGTGTGGTGGGTATTAATGTCCATACACCAGAAATAGCTTGAGTATTGTAGGTTGTTGCATTACCACTGCTATCTGTAATAACAACTTCTACATTACCGTTTATTACATCGGTAGTACCACTAATCGTAGGAGTTGTATCGCTTGTATCTATTATTGGGTTAATTAATAGGCCCGGTAAAGTGGTACTAACGGTGCCCGTTTGTGCCACTGTTGCTATATTTCCTGCATCATCAATACTAATAGCCTCTACGGTTAAGTCGCCCTCAGCAAGTGCAGGCGCAACAACAAGCCACGTGCCATCGCCTAATACTGTTGTAGTAACTTCATAAAGTGTGTTTGTAGAGTCGGTAATATTAACCGTAATTAAGCTACCAGCCTCTTCGTCACTGGTGCCAGTAATAGTTGGCGTTAGCGTGTTAAGTACACCAAAGGCGTCTATTTCTAACGATGGCGGTATGGTATCAATCGTCACTTGCTCAGTAGTAGATTGGCCTACATTACCCGCAGCATCAGTAATACTTGCAAATACACTATATATACCATCAGGTAGGCTCGTGGTTAATAACGACCACGTGCCATCACTCCCAACAAGGGCATCAAATACTGTTGCGTTGCCGTTACTATCTACCACAGTTACATCAATGTCCGTACCCGGAGCTTCCTCTGAAGTACCCGAAATAGTTAGTATGTCAGTATTGCTGATGCTCAACGGTAAAATATCTACTACAGGTACTAACGTATCAACAACAAACTCAAGCGTTTGCGTTACTACATTGCCAGCATCATCAGTGATACTCACGTTGGCAACATGCTGCCCTTCAGTCAGCGCATCCACTTCTAGTGAAAATAGACCTGCTGCATTCACTGTTGTGGTTAGTACTGAGCCGCCGTCTAACTGAATTTCTACCACACCATTAATTAAATCACTGGTTCCTTGAATGATTGGAGTAGAATCTGACGTTGTACCAATTACTTGTAAATCAAGTGTTGGCGAGATGGTATCTACTACACTACTAATTAGCTGTGTCGCTGTGATCCCAACTTCACTTAATACATTTACAGTTACAGTAAACACGCCCTCAGCAAGTGATTGAGGAACTTGTACAGCCCATGAGTTATCTTCCTGTACGATCGCAACGAGTTCTTGTACTACGTTATCACTATCAATGACTTCAACAAGTACTTCGGTGCCTGGGGCTTGGTCGGTCGTACCGCTAATGATTGGTAAATCCCCTTGCCCTGTGACAAAGTCAACCACTGCATTAAGTAATGGCGTTGACGCATCAACATCAGCCGTAGTTATAGTAGTTGTGTTACCTGCATCATCAGTTGCAGAGGCTTCTACAACTGATAAGCCAATAACATTAACCGCTAGGCCTAGTAATTCCCAATCACCATTGGCATCGGTGGTTACATCGTACGTTAAGTCAAGTAAATCACCTGCAAGCTCTAGAGTTACCGTAACGGTTTTGCCTTCACCTAAATCAGATGTACCAGATAAAGAAACGAGCTGCCCTAGCAAGAACGAAGGCACAATAGTAAGCTCTGGCCCTACTGTATCTACTTCGCCACCCGTTTTACTATCTACCGAAGTATTTCCTGCACTATCAGTAATCGTAGCCGTAACACTGTAGACACCGTCAGCTAAAATATTATCGGCAGCGGCTTGCCAGTCTCCATTTGCATCCGTTTGTACGGTAATTTGGTGCGATGCACCAACTGAATCCGTAAACGTAACGATAACGTTTGTATTTGGCTCGTTTGATGTGCCACTAATTAATGGCGTGCTGTCTTGGGTAAGTATTAATGAACTTTGATCAATACTAATTTCTGGCGCAATTGTATCTATATTAGCGTTAGTGGTATTGCTACCTGTATTTCCGGCATTATCAGTAATAAATACCTCAACTGAATATGCTCCCTGTGAAAGAGTATTACTTGCCTCTACTGACCAAGTCCCACCGGCTTGCACCGTTGTATTGACAGTATGCGCATTACCTTGGAAGTCGGTAAATACTACAGCAACCACATCTCCTAAGGCTGCACCTGTTACGCTGCCAGACACGCTAGGTGTTAAATCAGTACTGCCTACAATATCGTTAATGCTAACCACTGGCGCGGTTATATCAACTACACCGGTAGTGCTAGTATTTACAAGGTTGCCCGCGGTATCACTTGTTGATGCAGTAACAGTATACGTGCCTTCGCTAAGCGATAAAGGAGCTGCAACTGACCATGTGCCATTTGCACCAACTGTGGCATTAACTGTTTGCTCTGCGCCTAGGCTATCTGTGATCAAAATAGCGACTATGGCGCCTTGTGGGGCTGTACTTGTACCTGAAATTGTAGGCGTTGTATCATTGCTCGTTAGTAGCGGCGTGATATTCAATACTGGGGCTGTTAAATCTATCAGCCCTGTATCTGTTGCACTGCTGGTTAAGCCGCCTTCAGTCACACTGGCTGAAACAGTAAACGTGCCCTCAGGAAGGATATTTGTCGCATCTACACTCCATGTATTATCAGTTACAGTGGTTGTAACCGTGTGCGAAACATTATTAACATCGGTAATAGTAACCGTAACTAGCGTACCATTTGCAGCACTACTCGATCCAGAAAGCGTAGGTGTTTGATCGTTTGTATCAACAACGGTGTTTATATTAATGGTAGGTGCATTAGTATTAAGCGTGGCAGTAGCATTTGCTTCACTACTGTTACCTGCAGTATCAGTAATAATTGCTGAAACTGTCACTTGTCCATCAGTTAATGGCGTGGTTACATCAACACTCCACACTCCGCCTGCCCCCACAGTCGTTGTGTAGGTATCAGTGCTATCACCATCAGTAATTGTGACATTAATTGTAGTACCTTCAACCTCATTAGATGTACCTGAAATAGTAGGCGTGCTGCTATTAATTGTACCTAATGCGTCAATGGTAATGGTTGGTGCTTGAGTATCAACAAGCCCTGTTCCAGTCGCTGAACCTGTATTATTAGCATCGTCGGTAATACTAACAACAACACTATAATTTCCTTCAGGTAAATTAGGCGCTGTTGTTTGCCAATTACCATTTGCATCAACCGTAGCAGCTAACGTATGTATATCACCATTACTATCTGTAATAACAATATCTACATTTGTGCCAGTAGGTTCACCAGATGTACCACTAATAACTGGCGTATCTGTGTTAAATACGGTTATGTCGTCCAATGCGACTATTGGTACCTGAGTATCAATTGTTAAGTCGATTGTTGTGTTAGTGATATTATTGGCGTCGTCAGCAACATTAATTTGCGCCGTATAGTTACCATCGGTAAGTGCAGTTGGTACCTCTACCTGCCAATTTCCATCAGCATCGACTACCGCAAAAAAGGTTTGGCCATCAATGCTAATTATTACATCAGCACCTATGGCATCACTGGTGCCTGATAGGGTTGGCGTTGTATCTGCTGTAGTATCGATAGGATTAACGCTAAGAGTAGGTGCTATGCTGTCTATTTCACCTTGTGCTTGCTCAGTGGTTAAATTACCAACATCGTCTCTTACCTCTGCGGTAACAGTGTACTGTCCTTGTGCTAACTCGGTTGGCACTTCAACAGACCAACTTCCATTAGCTTGAACTATGGCCGTAAACTGCTGGCTTTGACCTGCACTATCTACAACGGTTAGTTCTATCTCGGTTCCTTGAACCATATCAGTAACACCAGAGATCACAGGCGTTGCATCATTCGATAATGCATCTACAGTAACGGTAAGCGCAGGTGCTTCATTATCAAAATTAAGTGAGTTGACGCTCGCAACATTGCCGGCAGCATCACTTGCAGTTGCAGTAACATATGCAAGACTAAGCAAAGGTACTGTTATGTTGGCAAGTCCCCATGTGCCATCAGCATTCGTGGTAGCAGTGTAGGTAGCGCCTACAGCACCGCCAACAAGATACTCAGTAATGGTGATCACTGACCCTTCTGGTAAATCAGAATCCCCTGAAAGAGAAACTAAGTTGCCAAGTAAGAACGAAGGAATGATCTCTAAAGTCGGTGGAGTCACATCCACTTCGCCGCTGTCTTTACCTGTGCCCGTGTTACCCGCTGCATCCGTGATGCTCGCGCTGACGCTGTAGTTACCTTCAGCTAAATCAGTCGCTGGGGTGGCACTCCAATTACCATTCACATCGGTTTGTACATCAATAGTTTGTACGGCATTGGCTGCATCGGTAAAGGTCACCGTAACGGTGCTGTTTGGTGCATCACTGGTGCCCGTAACCGTTGGTGTGCTGTCGTTGGTGAGCGCTGGTGCATCCACACTCACACTTGGCGCGGTGGTATCGATGTTACCGCTGCCGGTGATATCAGTGCTGTTACCTGCATCATCGCTAATGCTGGCCTCAATGCTGTAAGGCCCTTCTGCAAGTGCCGTCGGTACTTCCACTGAGAAATTGCCGCTCGCATCCACGGTAGTGGTAAAGGTTTGCTGGGCTCCTAAGTCATCGATAACCGTAAAGGTGATGACGGTGCCTTCAACCGCATCACTGGTGCCGCTTAGGGTCGGTGTAACATCATTACTTGAACCTGGGCTAGTTAAATCAAGTGTTGGCGCAATGGTATCAACCTCCCCTGCGCCTGTGGCGGTCGCTGTGTTACCCGCTGTATCGCTTACGCTTGCACTTACGGTAAAGTTGCCCTCAGCAAGGGCTGTTGTAACCGGAACTGACCATATACCAGTTGCGCCCACTGTGGCGGTAATGGTTTGCTGTGTACCGGCATTGTCTGTCACAATAATTGTGACTTCACTGCCTTGTGGCGCATCACTTGTGCCGGAGATCGTCGGTGTTGTGTCGTTGCTAACGCCGTTATCTGTAATAACAAGGCTCGGTGGGGTTAAATCAATCTCACCGGTTTCAGTCGCGCTGCCGATATTACCCAGACCATCGTCTACTTCTGCGGTCACTGTGTATTCACCTTCAGCTAGTTCACTCGGTGCAGCAACGCTCCACACGCCACCGGTTACGGTGGTATCAACAGTCGTAATATTACCCGCGCTATCTTCAAACGTTAAGCTAATGGTAGTGCCATCGGCTGCATCACTTGTCCCATTAATGGTTGGTGTGGTGTCGTTGGTATCAACCAAGGTATTAATGCTAATACTTGGCGCGGTGGTGTTCAGCGTGGCTGTTTCACTAACCGTGGTGGTGTTACCGGCGTTGTCGCTCACACTGGCTTCAATGGTTAGCTCACCATCAACCAGTGCATTTGGTACATCCGCTGACCAGCTGCCATTCGCTTGCACTGTGGCTGTAAAGGTTTCGGTGGTAATGCCATCGCTAACGCTAATGCTAATCACCGTGCCCGCTGGTGCATTCGTGGTCCCACTAATGGTTGGCGTGCTGTCGTTGGTGGCACCCACAGTGTCGAGTGTCAGTGTCGGGGCAAGACTATCAAGGGTGCCCGATTGCGTAGCGCCGCCTGTATTGCCCGCCGCATCCGTAATGCTGGCTTGTACACTGTAGCTGCCATCAGGTAATTCTGGGCTGATTGCTTGCCAGTTGCCGTTGACATCCACGGTGGCGGTGAGCGGTGTTTCATCGCCATTACTGTCGGTAATGACAATATTTACAACAGTGCCTTCTGGCTCAGTTGAAGTACCACTAATAAGTGGAGTACTGTCGTTACCAAGCCCCAGTGCATCCACGGTTACAACCGGGGTTATGGTATCTACATTGCCACTGCTGTTGGCGGTACTTTCATTGCCTGCGGTATCAGTAATACTGGCCGTTACAGTAAAGTCACCTTGTGCCAGGGCACTTGGCACTTCAATATCCCAATGCCCATCCGTACCAACGGTGGTGGTAATGGTTTGCACAGCACCATCACTGTCGGTCACGGTGAGTGTTACCGTGCCGCCAATTTCATTACTGGTGCCTTGTAATGTCGGTGTTAAATCATTTACATCACCCACGGTTTGCATGGTTAATGTAGGTGCTTGCGTATCGATGGTGGTGGTTTCACTCACGGTGGTTTCGTTGCCTACGCTGTCGCGTACGCTCACTTCAATTGTGCTTTCACCTTCACTGAGCGGAGTCGCTGGTGTGGCGCTCCACTCGCCGTTAGCATCAACAAGGGCGGTAATAGTTTGTGGGCTACCGTCACTGTCGGTCACCACAATCGTCACTTGTGCGCCTTCGCCTGCGTCACTTGTACCGCTGATTATAGGCGTGTTGCTATTGCTTTGTGCATCCACCTCAACCGTGAGTGTAGGTGGTGTGTTATCAAAGTCATCTGAGCTGATTGTGCGTGTGTTCCCTGCTGCATCTGTGGCTGTGGCAATCACAGAGCCTACATCCAGTAGTGATACATCAAGCCCCACCAAAGACCAATTACCGTTGGCATCGGTTGTGGTGGTGTAAGTTACACCCACTCCTCCACCAATAAGTTGCTCGGTGATGGTGATTTCACTGCCTGCTGGCAGGTCAGACGTACCACTGAGGGTAACCAATAAACCAAGCTCGAAGGTCGGCGTAAAGGCAAGGATTGGTGGCGTTACATCCACTTCGCCGCTGTCTGTCCCTGTGCCCGTGTTACCCGCTGCATCCGTGATACTCGCACTCACGCTGTAGTTACCTTCGGCTAAATCAGTCGCTGGGGTGGCACTCCAATTACCATTTGCATCGGTTTGTACATCAATAGTTTGTACGGCATTGGCTGCATCGGTAAAGGTCACCGTAACGGTGCTGTTTGGTGCATCACTGGTGCCCGTAACTATTGGCGAGCTGTCGTTGGTGAGCGCTGGTGCATCCACACTCACACTTGGCGCGGTGGTATCGATGTTACCGCTGCCGGTGATATCAGTGCTGTTACCTGCATCATCGCTAATGCTGGCCTCAATGCTGTAAGGCCCTTCTGCAAGTGCCGTCGGTACTTCTACTGAGAAATTGCCGCTCGCATCCACTGTGGTGGTAAAGGTTTGCTGGGCCCCTAAATCATCGATAACCGTAAAGGTGATCACGGTGCCTTCAACGGCATCACTGGTGCCGCTTAGGGTCGGTGTAACATCATTACTTGAACCTGGGCTAGTTAAATCAAGTGTTGGCGCAATGGTATCAACCTCCCCTGCGCCTGTGGCGGTCGCTGTGTTACCCGCTGCATCGCTTACGCTTGCACTTACGGTATAGCTACCTTCAGCAACTACTTGTGAGGCAGCCACACTCCACGTGCCATTAGCTCCTAAGGTCGTTGTAACCGTATGGGTCACATTATTACTATCGGTGATTTCAACCGTTACGGTGCTGCCTTGCGGCGCATTCGCGGTGCCGGTGATCGTTGGGGTTGTATCATTGGTAACAACTAGCTCATTCACTTCAATCGCTGGCATAGTGGTGTCAATAATACCGGTTTCTGTGGCGCTGCCGATATTACCCAGACCATCGTCTACCTCGGCGGTCACTGTGTATTCGCCTTCAGCTAATTCAGTTGGTGCGTCAACGCTCCATACGCCACCGGTTACTGTGGTATCAACAGTCGTAATATTACCCGCGCTATCTTCAAACGTTAAGCTAATGGTAGTGCCATCGGCTGCATCACTTGTCCCATTAATGGTTGGTGTGGTGTCGTTGGTATCAACCAAGGTATTAATGCTAATACTTGGCGCGGTGGTGTTCAGCGTGGCTGTTTCACTAACCGTGGTGGTGTTACCGGCGTTGTCGCTCACACTGGCTTCAATGGTTAGCTCACCATCAACCAGTGCATTTGGTACATCCGCTGACCAGCTGCCATTCGCTTGCACTGTGGCGGTGAAAGTTTCGGTGGTAATGCCATCGCTAACGCTAATGCTAATTACCGTGCCGGCTGGTGCATTCGTGGTACCACTAATGGTTGGCGTGCTGTCGTTGGTGGCACCCACAGTATCGAGTGTCAGAGTCGGTGCAAGGCTATCTATGCTGCCCGATTGCGTAGCGCCTCCTGTATTGCCCGCCGCATCCGTAATGCTGGCTTGTACACTGTAGCTGCCATCAGGTAATTCTGGGCTGATTGCTTGCCAATTGCCGTTGACATCCACGGTGGCGGTGAGCGGTGTTTCATCGCCATTACTGTCGGTGATTACAATGTTTACAACTGTGCCCTCTGGCTCAGTTGAAGTACCACTAATAAGTGGAGTACTGTCGTTACCAAGTCCCAGTGCATCCACAGTTACAACTGGGGTTATGGTATCTACATTGCCACTGCTGTTGGCGGTGCTCTCATTGCCGGCGGCATCAGTAATACTGGCCGTTACAGTAAAGTCACCTTGTGCCAGGGCACTGGGCACTTCAATATCCCAATGCCCATCCGTACCAACGGTGGTGGTAATGGTTTGCACAGCGCCGTCACTGTCGGTCACGCTGAGTGTTACCGTGCCGCCAATTTCGTTACTGGTGCCTTGTAATGTCGGTGTTAAGTCGTTTATGTCGCCTACATTTTGTATCGTAAGCGTTGGCGCTTGCGTGTCGATAGTCGTGGTTTCACTCACGGTGGTTTCGTTGCCTACGCTGTCGCGTACGCTCACTTCAATCGTGCTTTCACCTTCACTGAGTGGTGTCGCTGGTGTGGCGCTCCACTCGCCGTTGGCATCAACAAGGGCGGTAATGGTTTGTGGGTTACCGTCACTGTCGGTCACCACAATCGTCACTTGTGCGCCTTCGCCTGCGTCACTTGTGCCGCTGATTATAGGCGTGTTGCTATTGCTTTGTGCATCCACCTCAACAGTAAGCGTAGGCGGTGTGTTATCAAAGTCATCTGAGCTGATTGTGCGTGTGTTCCCTGCTGCATCTGTGGCTGTGGCAATCACAGAGCCTACATCCAGTAGTGATACATCAAGCCCCACCAAAGACCAATTACCGTTGGCATCGGTTGTGGTGGTGTAAGTTACACCCACACCCCCGCCAATAAGTTGCTCGGTGATGGTGATTTCACTGCCTGCTGGCAGGTCAGACGTACCACTGAGAGTAACCAACAAACCAAGCTCGAAGGTCGGCGTAAAGGCAAGGATTGGTGGCGTTACATCCACTTCGCCGCTGTCTATCCCTGTGCCCGTGTTACCCGCTGCATCCGTGATACTCGCACTCACGCTGTAGTTACCTTCAGCTAAATCAGTCGCTGGGGTGGCACTCCAATTACCATTCGCATCGGTTTGTACATCAATAGTTTGTACGGCATTGGCTGCATCGGTAAAGGTTATCGTAACGGTGCTGTTTGGTGCATCACTGGTGCCCGTAACCGTTGGGGTGCTGTCGTTGGTGAGCGCTGGTGCATCCACACTCACACTTGGCGCGGTAGTATCGATGTTACCGCTGCCGGTGATATCAGTGCTGTTACCTGCATCATCGCTAATGCTGGCCTCAATGCTGTACGGCCCTTCTGCAAGTGCCGTCGGTACTTCCACTGAGAAATTGCCGCTCGCATCCACGGTGGTGGTAAAGGTTTGCTCTGCCCCTAAATCATCGATAACCGTAAAGGTGATCACGGTGCCTTCAACCGCATCACTGGTGCCGCTTAGGGTCGGTGTAACATCGTTACTTGAACCTGGGCTAGTTAAATCAAGCGTTGGCGCAATGGTATCAACCTCCCCTGCACCTGTGGCGGTCGCTGAGTTACCCCCTGTATCGGTTACGCTTGCACTTACGGTAAAGTTGCCCTCAGCAAGGGCTGTTGTAACCGGCACTGACCATGTACCAGTTGCGCCTACTGTGGCGGTAATGGTTTGCTGTGCGCCGGCATTGTCTGTCACAATAATTGTGACTTCACTGCCTTGTGGCGCATCACTTGTGCCGGAGATCGTTGGTGTTGTGTCGTTGCTAACGCCGTTATCTGTAATAACAAGGCTCGGTGGGGTTAAATCAATCTCACCGGTTTCAGTCGCGCTGCCGATATTACCCAGACCATCGTCTACTTCTGCGGTCACTGTGTATTCACCTTCAGCTAATTCACTCGGTGCAGCAACGCTCCATACGCCACCGGTTACGGTGGTATCAACAGTCGTAATATTACCCGCGCTATCTTCAAACGTTAAGCTAATGGTGGTGCCATCGGCTGCATCACTTGTCCCATTAATTGTTGGCGTGGTGTCGTTCGTATCAACCAAGGTATTAATGCTAATGCTTGGCGCGGTGGTGTTCAGCGTGGCTGTTTCACTAACCGTGGTGGTGTTACCGGCGTTGTCGCTTACGCTGGCTTCAATGGTGAGCTCACCATCAACCAGTGCATTTGGTACATCGGCTGACCAGCTGCCACCCGCTTGGACTGTGGCTGTAAAGGTTTCGGTGGTAATGCCATCGCTAACGCTAATGCTAATCACCGTGCCCGCTGGTGCATTCGTGGTCCCACTAATGGTTGGCGTACTGTCGTTGGTAGCGCCTACAGTATCGAGTGTCAGAGTCGGGGCAAGGCTATCAAGGGTGCCCGATTGCGTAGCGCCGCCTGTATTGCCCGCCGCATCCGTAATGCTGGCTTGTACACTGTAGCTACCATCAGGTAATTCTGGGCTGATTGCTTGCCAGTTGCCGTTGACATCCACCGTGGCGGTGAGTGGTGTTTCATCCCCATTACTGTCGGTGATTACAATGTTTACAACTGTGCCTTCTGGCTCAGTTGAAGTACCACTAATAAGTGGAGTACTGTCGTTGCCAAGTCCCAGTGCATCCACGGTTACAACCGGGGTAATGGTATCTACATTGCCACTGCTGTTGGCGGTGCTCTCATTGCCTGCGGCATCAGTAATACTGGCCGTTACAGTAAAGTCACCTTGTGCCAGCGCACTTGACACTTCAATATCCCAATGCCCATCCGTACCAACGGTGGTGGTAATGGTTTGCACAGCGCCGTCGCTGTCGGTCACGGTGAGTGTGACCGTGCCGCCAATTTCGTTACTCGTGCCTTGTAATGTCGGTGTTAAGTCATTTACATCACCCACGGTTTGCATGGTTAATGTGGGTGCTTGCGTATCTAAAGTAATTGTATCGGTTACTGTTGTTGTGTTTCCTGCTTCATCAGACACGCTCACTTCGATGGTGTTATCACCTTCATTCAAGTCTGTTTGAGGGGTTACTTGCCAACTTCCATTGGCATCTACTGTGGTTGTTAGTGTTTGTTCAACACCGTTTTCATCAGTGATCACTACAGTAATCGTTGTACCTACATCGGCATCACTCGTGCCTGAAATAGTCGGTGTTGTATCATTGGTTACAGCATCAAAATCAACAGTTAAACTTGGCCCCGCAGTATCAATATTACCGGTTGCTGTATCTAAAGCACTATTGCCTGCAGCATCAGAAACCTCTGCCTGTACAGTATAATCCCCTGAAGCCAACTCTTGAGAAAGCTCTATACTCCAATTCCCTTGTGCATCCGTTGTCGTATTAAACGAGCGAACAACTCCTTGTGAATCTGTAACAGTCAAGCTTATTACAGTGCCAGATACAACGCCTGTAGTATTACCAGCAATAATTGGTGTTGTATCATTACTAGTTTCTAGATCGTTAATTTGTATGGTTGGCGGCGTAATATCAATTACAGCATCAAGTTCTGCTATGGCTGAACCACCGCCTAAATCAGTTACTGTTGCACTGATTGATACACTTCCCTCAGGTAAATCGGCAGGCGGAGTAACACTCCACTGTCCGTTTGCATCAACAACCGTAGTTAAGGTAATAGTCGCACCTGTAGAGTCTGTGATCTGAACTTCAACAGACGAACCTACTTCTGCATTAAATGTATCACCGCTTATTTGTGGGGTTTGGTCGTTGGTTTCACCAATGACATCTATAGTGATAGTTAACGCACTTGTATCAATAGTACCAGAGGCGCTTGCAGTACCTTCATTGCCAGCGTTATCGCTAACAATAGCATCAACAGTATAGCTACCTTCAGCTAAAGCTACGGGTACTTCAACTGTCCAACTTCCATCTGCAATGACTTGTGCGGTGATTGTTTGCACTGCACCATTTGCGTCCGTTACAGTTAGAGTAACAGTTGAGCCTGTAGGTTCCCCGCTTACCGTACCTGATAGAGTTGGTGTAGTATCACTTGTATCACCTAGCGCATTTATGGTCACAACCGGCGCTGTTGTATCAACCTCACCTGTGGTAGTGGCCGTGGTTTCATTACCTGCGTTATCGGTTACCGATACCTCAACGGTAAATTCACCTTCACTTAGCTCATTCGGTACATCCACACTAAAGGTGCCGTCGGCTTGCACTTCGGTAGTAATGATTTGTGGGTTACCCGCTTCATCAGTCACGGTGATCGTAACAACTGTGCCCTCTGGCTCACCCGTTGCAGACCCTGAAATAGTCGGTGTGGTGTCGTTTGTATCACCCACGGGATCAATTACTACTGTGGGCGCTGCGGTATCAACCTCACCTGTGGTAGTGGCTGTAGTTTCATTACCTGCGTTATCGGTTACCGATACCTCAACGGTAAATTCACCTTCACTCAGCTCATTTGGTACATCTACACTAAAGGTGCCATCGGCTTGTACTTCGGTAGTAATTGTTTGTGGGTTACCCGCTTCATCCGTCACGGTAATCGTAACAACTGTGCCCTCTGGCTCACCCGGTGCAGAGCCTGAAATAGTGGGTGTGGTGTCGTTTGTATCACCCACCGGATCAATTAACACTGTGGGCGCTGCGGTATCAACTTCGCCTGTGGTAGTGGCCGTGGTTTCATTACCTGCGTTATCGGTTACCGATACCTCAACGGTAAATTCACCTTCACTTAGCTCATTCGGTACATCTACACTAAAGGTGCCATCGGCTTGCACTTCGGTAGTAATGGTTTGTGGGTTACCCGCTTCATCCGTCACGGTGATCGTAACAACTGTGCCCTCAGGCTCACCCGTGGCTGACCCTGAAATAGTGGGTGTGGTGTCGTTTGTATCACCCACCGGATCTATTATTACTGTAGGCGCTGCGGTATCTACTTCACCTGTGGTCGTTGCTGTAGTTTCATTACCTGCGTTATCGGTTACCGATACCTCAACGGTAAATTCACCTTCACTTAGCTCATTGGGTACATCCACACTAAAGGTACCATCGGCTTGCACTTCGGTAGTAATGGTTTGCAGGTTACCCGCTTCATCCGTCACGGTGATCGTAACAACTGTGCCCTCAGGCTCACCCGTTGCAGACCCTGAAATAGTGGGTGTGGTGTCGTTTGTATCACCCACCGGATCTATTATTACTGTGGGCGCTGCGGTATCTACTTCACCTGTGGTCGTTGCTGTAGTTTCATTACCTGCGTTATCGGTTACCGATACCTCAACGGTAAATTCACCTTCACTTAGCTCATTGGGTACATCCACACTAAAGGTAC
>NZ_JAQREO010000058.1:0-204 GCF_028599385.1 Pseudoalteromonas sp. CST2 | reverse complement strand
ACTCACCCGTCCGCCGCTCGTCAGCAAAGTAGCAAGCTACTTTCTGTTACCGCTCGACTTGCATGTGTTAGGCCTGCCGCCAGCGTTCAATCTGAGCCATGATCAAACTCTTCAATTAAAAAGTTTTGTGTCTTTCGACAGCTCAATGAATTCTGAATTTATTTAATATCTTTCGATATTGAATTGACTGTGCTGCAATTCTTT
>NZ_JAQREO010000057.1:0-207 GCF_028599385.1 Pseudoalteromonas sp. CST2 | reverse complement strand
GAATTTATTTAATATCTTTCGATATTGAATTGACTGTGCTGCAATTCTTTCCTTAAGTAAAACCTAAGTAAGTTATTGCTGTTGGTCACTCAGTTTCAATTGAGACTCTAAATTTGTTTGCCTCACTTAGTAAACTAAGCTTGGCTGTTAGAACTCAATCTGTACGAGTGCCCACAGAGATGATTGCGTTATATTGTTAAAGAACGT
>NZ_JAQREO010000056.1:0-207 GCF_028599385.1 Pseudoalteromonas sp. CST2 | reverse complement strand
GAATTTATTTAATATCTTTCGATATTGAATTGACTGTGCTGCAATTCTTTTCTTAAGTAAAACCTAAGTAAGTTATTGCCGTTGGTCACTCAGTTTCAATTGAGACTCTAAATTTGTTTGCCTCACTTAGTAAACTAAGCTTGGCTGTTAGAACTCAATCTGTACGAGTGCCCACACAGATGATTGCTTTATATTGTTAAAGAACGT
>NZ_JAQREO010000055.1:0-207 GCF_028599385.1 Pseudoalteromonas sp. CST2 | reverse complement strand
GAATTTATTTAATATCTTTCGATATTGAATTGACTGTGCTGCAATTCTTTTCTTAAGTAAAACCTAAGTAAGTTATTGCCGTTGGTCACTCAGTTTCAATTGAGACTCTAAATTTGTTTGCCTCACTACCTAAGTAGCTTGGCTGTTAGAACTCAATCTGTACGAGTGCCCACACAGATGATTGCTTTATATTGTTAAAGAACGTTG